>WGAN01000067.1 GCA_015494805.1 Caldifarciminota bacterium | reverse complement strand
GAAGGACACCTACGGCCCCAAGCCCACCTTCGCTTGGATGGGGTTCTACCGTCGCCTGAAGGACATGGGAACCCCCGTCACCATCGGCGGGGTCTTCAAGGCCTGGAAGGACTACATCAACCCCTACTTCCGTAAGAGGGGTAAGGGCTTCCACCACGGGAGCCGCGAGAAGAGGTTCCTCTTTGAGGACGTCCAGCCTCCCAAGAAGGCACCCGTAAGGAAGAAGGCTCCCCCCAAGAAGTAGTGGACAGGCCCGTACTCGTCCTTGACCTTGACGGGACGGTTTTGGACGACCAGAAGAGGCTTTACGCCGGCTTCCTTGACCTGCTTCCGGAGCTGAAGCGCCGGTACGAGATACTCGTGGCCTCCGGAAGGTCCAAGTACTCCGTTGAGAAGTACCTGAAGGAGATGGGCCTGCCGCCGAGGTACGTGAGCTTTGAGGGGGCCTACATCGTGTGGGACGGTGAGGTCCTCTACGACCATCCCTTTGACGAGGGTACGTTGGAAGATCTTCTGAGCGAGTACGGCCACCTACCGACCGTCCTCTTCCACCTCCACAGGGTGGTACCCAACGAGAGGTTCGTAAGGGAGTTCTCGGAGTACCTCGCCCGGTGGTCGGCGGATCAGATAGGGCCGGAGGATACGGGAATATACAAGGTGGTGTTTGCCAAGAGGGACGGTCCGGACAACCCGCCAGCGGAGAGGATGAGGGGGACGGTCTTCGTCTACAGACGGAGGGGGACGGACCACATCTTCTACGACATCGCCCCACCCGGCACCGGTAAGGTCAGGGGGGTGAGGCTCCTTTTTGAGAGGTTGGGGATAGACCCCGAAAGGTGCGTCGCAATAGGGGACTACTACAACGACGTCGGCCTCTTCCGGATGTGCGGCCTCTCCGTCGCCGTTCCGAGGGCGCCAGAGGAGGTTAAGAGGGAGGCCAAGCTCGTGGGCTGGCCGTGGGAGGGAGAGGTCCGGGAGGCCCTCCTGACCTTCAAATGAGGCGGCTGCTTAGGGATCCCATCTTCCTCCTCCTCGTCCTGACGGTGGTCGCCCTGTTCCTCTTCCGTCCCTTGAGGTTCTGCCTCCCGGTAGTGTTGGGCGCCCTGATAGGCTACATTACCAACGTACTCGCCGTGTGGATGATCTTCAACCCCAAGAGGCCCATCCTCGGATACGTCGGCGTCCTGCCCCGTAGAAAGAGGGACATAGCCCTACGATTGGGGGAGATGATAGAGAGGGAACTGGTCAATCCGGAGAGCATCCTAAGACTCCTCCAGAGCCGTAAGCGGGAGATAGAGGAGGCCGTAGCCCGTGCCTTCCTCTCCGTCTTTGAGGGGGAGGATAGGAGCTTTATGGAGATCTTGGGGGACAGGTACCCGGCCTTCCGATCCTTCCTCCTCGGCATGTACGAGAGGCACCTTGATGATCTCACCCCCCTACTCTCCTCCCTCCTCCGGGATAGCCTACCCACCGATAGGCTCCTCTCCGACCTCTACTCCCGCATCTCTGGGGAGTCCCTCATCCGCCTCTTTCCGGAGGCCGAAAACCTACTGTGGGAGGGAATCACCTACGCCGTACGGCGACTAAGGGAGCCGGAGGTGGCTTGGAAGGTGGCGGAGGTGTTGGACAGGGCTATGGTTGAGAGCCAGAGGGGGAGGATAGAGGGGGCCATCCTCAACCTCATAAACGCCGTAAGCGGTGGGTACTCCCGCAGGAAGGTGGAGGAGCTTATTAAGGCCCTGCCGGATCTCTTAGACAGGGACCCCGACTTCAGGGAGGGGTTGAGGGGGGTACTCCGCTCCCTCCTCAACAGGCCCATAAGGGAGGTGACTACACGCGAGAGCTTCGTAAGGGTGGGGAGGGCCGTCGTCTCGGTGATGTTGGATTACGCCTCGGAGGGGGCCACCCTAAGGAGGGTGTTGGGGTCGGCCTTAGTTAGGGAGGGGGTCGCCGCAGCCTTGGACTCGCTCCTGGCCCTATCCCCTGCCCGAATCGTCCGGAAGGTCGGGAGGGAGAGGTTCAAGGTGATGGTTGAGGAGGTGGTAGAGGGGTCCTTCCCCCTGCTCCGTCCCTTCCTTGAGGCCGTAGTGAGAAAGGTGGACGTCAAGAGGATAGTAGTTGAGAGGGTTGAGGCCTACTCCGTAGAGGAGGTGGAAGAACTGGTCTTCGGGGTGATGGGTAAGGAGTTCCGTTTCATAGAGTACATGGGCATACCTATCGGGGCGGTCGTGGGGGGCCTCCAGCTGTTGGTGATGCTCCTGAAGTGAGGTAGGCCCTCCCCTTCTCCGTTATGAGCCAGAGTCCCCCGGTGGGTTCGGGTGAAGGGCAGAGGTTCCTTAGGGGACAGACGCCGCAGGCGGGGGCGCAGGAGATCTCCGAGACGTACCCCCTCCTCTTGAGTAGGTGGAGCATCTGCCTTACGCTCTCCTCCGAGTACCCCGTGGCCCTCGCCACCTCCGAAACCGTACGGGGTACGTCCAGAACCCTCAAGACCTCAAACAAAGCCACCCTCCCATTTTAAGGGAGAAATCCGAGACGTCCTTCCCCGTCCCCAGGAGGCTGCGAATTTCTGCGGTTCCCTCCGTAATCCGGAATTTGGAGCATGCCGGTGCCTTCCAAGACCGTACTTGGGATCCTGAAATGCGAGGGTAATTTTCCGTTGCCCGGCATCAAGTTCTGTAGGCGTAGTGCCGATCTTTGAAGGTACGGATATATTCGCCCCTCGGTGTAATGCCGAATCCGGACCGTTTCAGTGGATGTGATTTATGGATTTTTAGAGCAGAATTTCCGTTGATTTGTGAAAGATTTTAAATATCAATCTATAAAATGGCTAAATTTTTACACTTACCGTATAAACGATACGATCTCCTAGAGAACTATTAGGGTGAAAATCCACGTATTGCCTGTATCAAAATACCGAACCCGGAACACCTCACCTTTTCAGGCTACGGGTTTCCTGAAATGCCAATACCAACCAATTACGATTTTTGAAATCACATTGTCAAACAGTGGATTGAACAACCTTCCATCGGTATAACGCAGAAATTTTGGCGAAATACGGATGATATACGCAATATTGAACCTGATTTAGCAACTTCGGGAGATGGACGGCCCGAATTTCCCCGTATCGCATGCCAAATACCGTTCAAAATCCGGTATTGGGCCGATAGAGGGGTACCTAACAACACAAAGTTGCCCTATGCCTTGCGGGCTGTCTTTCAGAGGGGGCCGAAGCCCCCTCCGTTCATCTCACTACCACCCTGCGGGTTTTTCTGCCAAACTCTATCAAGAAGACGCCCTTACCGGTGGGGATGGCCTTGCTTCCCTCAACCTTCCCCTCGAACACCCTCCTGCCGTCGGCGGCATACACGGTGGCGTACCCCTCACCCTTCAGGAACAAACGCCCATCTCCAACCTGTACGTAAAGGGACGTATTCTTCCCCTTCTCGGACACCTCCGTCGGGTCGTCCCAACTGGCGGGCGTACGGGTGGCTCCGATGTAGGAGTAGTAGGATGTGCTGTCGCCGGGGTAAAGGGTGGTCGGCATCCAGAAGTAGATGAAGGCGTTGTCGTCTCCGCTAAGGGATATGTTGCGTCCTCCGAGGCTCCACGTCCACGGGTGGTCGTACGCGTTGGGCCACCATGCGTGATAAACGAGGTCGGGAATGGAAACTATACCGCTATCCGGTCCGTACTCGTAAACGGCGAATATGTGATAAAGTCCCGAAGGGGGATCGGTGTCGGAGGTCCGCAGGTAATCAAACGTGTCCGGAACGGGCGTAAGTTCCGCCTCGTACGGTACCATACCCCCACAGGTCATACTGAAGGACGGGAAGTAGTCGCACCGGTAGTGGGCGGGGTGGTCCGTACCCCTAAGGTGGGTGTCGTACTGCCACCTGACACCGACGGTGTTGGGCATAGTGGAGTTGTTTATGACCGTAGTCCTGTGCCAGAGACGGGAGTTGTCTGGGTTATCGCCGGTTATCCAAAAGACCTCCTTTACCGTGAGGTCATCCCCTCCCCTCGTCAGACGGTATATGAAGGTAACGCTCTTGACCGGTCCGCTCTCCTGACATATAACCTGCTGGGCGTACCCAGCCCCCGAAACCGTTGAGAAACCCGGATAGGAGGAATCTATCGCTCCGGCATCCCCGAAGACGTAGTTGGTGTTGGAGGCTGCGGTCTGAACGGTGGTGTAGCTGCTCCAAGCGTAAGGGGCGCCGTACAGGATGGTGACGTGCGGGTCGGTGTGCATAGCCCCGGTGCGGGCGGTGTAGGTGCCGAAGTCGGAGCTGGAGTTGCTGATGTTGAGGTTCCACTCAAGGTAGCCGTTGCTGATGGTGTAATCGCTCCCGATGGAGGAGCATCCGCTGTAGGAAACGGGTAGGGGCATCTTGGAGGTGAGTTGGTACTTTATCTCGCGGGCGATGTGATAGGCCCCCTTGGGATCGGAGTAGAGGTCGTAGGTTTCTGCTACGAGACTTGCTAAGGTGGCTTCGTCCATCTCCCTAACCTCGGCGGGGGTCAGGCCCGTCTCGGATAGGAAGGAACCCAGAGATACGGTGGCACCTACCAGTAGCAACATGACCCGCCATTATACGTGCGACCTACCCTCCGTTCGCCTTACGTATCACTTTCAGGCACGAGTCTATCTTGACGTCCAGCTCGCTCACGAGGGCAAAGATACTCAAACCGGGCGCCACGTAGTCGTGCTTCAACTTTACGACGCAGGCCTTCAGCCCTATGCGATGCCCCACGTCCTGCGTGGTGAAGACCACGTCCGGGTCTTTTGCCATTATCTCCTCTGTGCTTACGGGGGCGTACCCTTTGATATTTGAGAAGAGGTTCTCACCACCGAAACGTCGGATTATGTCCGATATGTACGCGCTGTCCCCGGCCACGAAGATGGGTTTGGAGGACAGCTCAACGTAGAATTTGAACCTGCCTTTGGGTTTTATGGAAGAGACCAACCGCTTCACGGAGTCGGCCAGACGCTCCGCCTCCCTCTCCGCCCCCACCATCTTACCCAACTTCCGTATCTCCTCCACCAACTCCCCAGCGCTTTCGGGGGAGAAGTCGTAGGTCTTGAGGCCGAGCTTCTCCAACCTCTCGGCTACCCTCCGCTCCATAGGGAGTACGACTATAACCACGTCGGGGGACATAGAGGCTATACGCTCGTAGTCGGGATTGAGTAGGTCCCCTACGACGGGTACCCCCTTCACCTTACTGTAGGTGCTGACGCCCGCGAGGACGTCCTTCTTACCCAAGGCCACTATTATCTCGTCCGCGCTGGGGGCGAGGGAGACCACCTTCCCCTTACCCTTGGACGAACAGGCCAGGATGAGAAACAACAATGGAAACAGGCGCCGGAACATAAGCTCACCTCGGCCCTTCGGTCCTACCTCTTATCCTTACCCCTCTCTCCCGGTCGCACCCTACCCTTTTGGCTTCCGTCCTTACCCTTGCCCTCCTTGTCCCGGACCCATACGACCCTGTCCCCTACCCTGATGACGTAGGCGACTATGCTCCTGTACTTCGGATAGACCTCCCCTTTGACGCTGACCTCCATCCGATTTATCCGGCGGAGGACCTTTTGGGGGACGTTGGCGAAGTAGAAGAACCCCTTACCATCCACGTACATCCCCAACGTTTCGTAGCCGTAGGCGCCGGGTTTATGCTCACACTTATGCTCGTGAATGCCACACATCGCCCCGCTGATAACACCCTTTAGGAGGACCGCCGGCGGCTGGGTAGCCGAAAGGAGGAACATCGCGAACATACCGGAGGTATTTTAAGGGTGGAGGGTACCCCCGATGCGGGTTAGCCTGTCCGAGATGTTCAGCTCCCTCGGTACGTACTCAACCTGGGCCTCCGTCTCTATCAGCAACCTTAGAGCCTCATCGTAGAGGGGCTTTATCTTCGGGCTGCGGACCCTGTACTCCCCCTTGAGCTGGTTGACGACCAGCCTTGAGTCCATGAAGACCCTGAAACCCCGCAGTCCCTCCCTGATGGCCCAGTTGAGGGCCTCTATCAGGGCGAGGTACT
>WGAN01000066.1 GCA_015494805.1 Caldifarciminota bacterium | reverse complement strand
GAGCGCCCTTCCGCCATCAGGGGGTTCTCATGCTCCGGCTCTATGCCGTGTCCCATCAACCATACCTGACGTTTGCATATGTGGTAGTACCAGACGAGAGTTCCGTTCGCTACCATATCTCAAATCCCCTTTCATCCCGTATGAAGCCGGTCGTGGGGTCGTAGAACCTTCCGAGGGCGTTCTCATCAACCACGGGCAACCCGACACCTCTATCGGTAAGGCTGCCTTCCAGGTCAACCGACGTACTGACCACAAACTGGTAAAACTTCGGCTTTATCCTGTTGAACCTCTCACGGGCCTTCCAGATGTCGCTGGTGCGTTTCATCTCCTCAAGGATGCTCTTAAACTCCTTCCACACTTCCCTGGCTTCGTCCGTAATCTTTATGAACACGTCTCTCTTGTAAGGCTGTTCCTCAATAAGACAGAACTGACTGATATAAACCTCGTTAGCATCTGTGGGTTTTAAAACACATCTCTTATTCCTCTCCCCATCAAAGCGAAGACCACACACCGCCTTCCATAACTCATCACTCACCGCATCCGTTATACCCTTTTCCCATACGCTCCTGAAGTACTCACCGATCAGGGAGGAGAATTCCGGCTCCGTCAAACGGGATGAACTCTTCAGGAGGGCCATAGTGCGCTCAAGGAGGACAGAATCGTAGATCCGGTGAGCGAAGTTTTTACCTTTATCATCTACAAGGTAAACGACATGGAACTTCCCACGTTTCCCGGAACTCAGATTGCGGTTGCACCTGCCGGCAGTCTGGATCAGGGAGTCCATGGGGGCGAGGTCGCGATATACCACGTCAAAATCCACATCAACCCCGGCCTCTATGATCTGTGTTGATACGGCAAATCTGTAATTTCCACTCTTTATCGCCCTTATGCGGTTCAGTCGCTCGTAAGGGGGTATCTCCGTTGATAGAAAGGCTACTGGCTCTCCGACCTTACCGCTGAGCAGGCTATAAAGCTCCTGTGCCGACGCTATCGTGTTGGCGACGAACAGGTAGGATAGGCCATCTCTGGGGTTGAAGTCGTTGATGAAGTCTCGCAGGGTCCGTGGGTTGAGATCTATATGCACGTCCATCCTGTCAAGTTCCCTGAAGTACCTTTCGGGTTCGGGCACGAGCTCCTTTGCGTCCTTCAGGAGGTAGGGTTGTGTGGCCGTCATGAGAATAACGTACAGCTTCAGACGTTCTGAGGCTTCTTTCAGGATGTTGCGAATGAGGGGCCAGTACACCGAAGGCAGAGCCTGAACCTCGTCCATGAGCAGAATAGAGCCGTAAAGACGGTTGAAGCGACGGGCAGAGGGGTTCCGCCACGATAGAAGGGTATCAAAGAGCTGTACGAAGGTCGTTATGATCACCTCGGAGTGCCAGCCTTCCGTCAGGAGCCGGGAAACTCCGTAGTCAAACTCGTCGCTCTCCACCCTGTAGCCCAGATCCGACAGGTGATGGTGCTTTATGATCGCGCGGCTGTCGGGCGACCTCAGACTCTCCCTGAGGACATCCTCCAGAACCCGTGCGTTCTGGTCAATGATAGAGAGGAAAGGAAGAGCGTATATTATGCGGGGTCTGTAGGCTTTACGTTTGAAGACGACCTCTCTTAACTTCATGGCCACCGCCATGCCCGTGAGGGTTTTCCCCATACCCGTAGGAAGGGTAAGGGTGTAAAGGTGTTCATCCGGCGATAGATCCTGCCTCATAACCTCCTGGAACGCCCTCTCCCTCAGCCCATCCATTTTCCCGTTGTCAGATTTGAAGGCTCTGGCCCTGTACCTCTGTACGGTGTTGGAGGGTATATCCACCCTCTCCGGAACGTATCCGCCCGCCCCGGCCTCAAGTTTATCCGCATTCAGCAGGGAGGAGAATCCGGTTAGTAAGGTGAAGAACGCCCCAATATCTTCCCCTTCACATTTACGTTTTTTCCTCCACCATCTCCTCCATCTTCCGAAAATTTTCTTCAGGTCATTCCCCAGCCATACTTCAAACTCCTGCCGGTTAAAGACGAGGACTTCCCTTCGGGGGAAATGAAGGTCAAGTGAGCCAAGAAAGGCGTTCGCTCTGTCTTCGTTTATACTCTCCACCTGCTTCCGCAGGTTTTCAAGTTCCCTATCGCCGGGAGGGTAAATCTCATCGTACACGTCCCGCAAGTTCGTATGGTGCCGCTTTACGATCAGATGAAGGAGGAGAATGTGAAGCCGATAGTTCTCTTCACTAATACCCCGTACTTCAAGCCATCTTAAGGCACGGTTGAGGAAGAAGAGGGAGGAGAGGTAGGCGTGGCGGGATAGGGGGTCCTTCTTCCTCCGGCCTGACAGGACGTCCTGAAAGAAGGCCGTAGTTTTGCCGAAGTCATGAAGGGCCGCTGCCATCTCAAGGAGAACCCTTTCAGATTCGCCTTGCCAGTACGGTATATCCCTTACCTCTCCCCTGAGAAGGTGCAGGACCCGGTTCGTATGCTCCTCTAAGAGGACTCCCGGATGTGAGTAGATGCCGGAGGCCATAGGTATATAACGCTTCCGTCCCTCAGTCTGTAAAGCCCGTCCTTGGCCCCAACCTTAACCGGACGTCCGTTGGCCTCTACGATCACGTCCTGATACAGACGTGGGACCCGGTTCGTGTCTATATAAATGGGTACACGTTCTTTCAGCAGTTTTATACCGTCTTCAATGGCCTCTCCGAAGTCCGAGACTATATCTACCGGGAAAACGCTTGATATCCGATAAACCCCCGATGGAAGGGCCTCCAGCTCCTCCACTCCAACGTAGGAGAAGTCCGCGAGGAGCTCGGACAATCCCAGGCAAAGGGTGTAGTGGGTGCGATGTTCCTGTAGAAGGGAGGCGACCTCTACGAGCATCTTTTCGTCTCCGCTCAGGAAAATCCTAAAGCGGGGGTTTTTGAGGTACTCAATCTTTATCTGGGTCCGTGGCTCTTTCTTTCTGTGTAGCGTAGGATCAAACCCGCTTGAGCCTTTAGTATTTATCAGGTTCTGTCCCCAACGGATCCGTTTTACGGGGTTAAGGACCCGGATACCGACGTACAACCCGGAAGTTTTCTCTATGTACTCTTCTTTCCCCATACCGAGGATCGCCCCAACCATACCCCTGACGGCCGTAGGAGGTGGGAAGGAGTAGGTCAGAGGGGAGGAAGTGGTGTAGAACCTCCTGAAGTGCGCGTAATCGCCCCAGATGTCAAAGAGGACGGCTCTCATACCTCACTGTCCCACGGGAAAGGTTCCAGATCCACCCCGGCGAAGACCTCCTCTATGCCCGGCCTCAGGCGTACCCTGTCTCCTATCCTGTAGCGCACCTTCTGGATCCGGTTCCTGTACTTCTCCACCTTTACCTTCAGCTTTTCCAGATTCAGGACCCCATCTTCTATATCGCGTATGGCCTCGTCCTCCCTGTCGGAATCAAAGGAGACCAGCTTGTCAAGCTCACCCATGTGGGTAAGGGTTTCGGGTTTGTAGATTATGTCAAGGAGCAGGCGGGGTTCGTGGCCGAGCTTGGACCGGGTAATGAGATCCGTTGATGCCTTGTGGCCCACCCACAGGGCCTTAAGCATGTTGTCAACGTCCTCATCGGTTAAACCGGTCGTCTCCGCCGCCTTCTCGTTGGCTACACCGTAGAAAACTATCAGGGAATAGGGTACAACGTAGGTCTCCGCGAAGGTTCCCGCGAAGGTCTCCTGTTTTTTGTCCGTTTTAGGGGGCATCACGCTGGTGTTCTTCATAAGGACGACCTTCACCTTATGAAGGGAGTGGCCGAACTTGAACTGGACGGGACCGGTGAGAGAGAAAGCGAGACTTTCTTTCTTTTTACCCTTCTTACCCTCTTTTAGAGCGAAAGTTCCACCGAACAGCCGTATGTCTATGCATCTTTTCAGCACCTCTGCAGGGTCCTTGCCGTATTCGGCGAAGACGTCCTCCTTCGTCTTCAGGCTGCCATTCTCTTTGCGCTCCTCCCTCAGAAATATCTCAAACCCCATCTCCTGAAGCGTATCCCTTACGGTGCGCTTGAGCCTCACGTCGCTGACGATGTTTATCCCCGTCTCCTCGTCTATCCTCGGCCTGTTCTCGTCCATGGGGTCCCCGTTCGGGTTGGCCCATGACACGTCATACAGGAACAGTATCTCATGCCTGTTCTTCAAGATCATCTTCTACCTCCTCTTTTCCGTAAATAAGCTCTGCAACGTGGTTATACATCCCCATCCCCAGGGCGAAGTAAAAGTTCAACTCGTCCACGTTCATGCCCCAGGGCGATGGAGCCTGTGAGAGGTACTCCGACGCCTTTGCGTACAGGATACTCTCCCCTTTCCTGAAGTGGTCGTACTCCTCAAGCTTGTTCCTTATCCTCGGAAGCAGGCCCTTCAGGTCCCTTTCGTCCATCTTGAGGCTCTTCAGGACCTTGTAGAAGGGTGTGCTTCCCCTCACCCTTCTTTGAACCCTTATGAGCTTCTCCGTCAGCGCCCCCATCAGGAAGAGGCCCTTCTTAAGGGGTGTATCCAGGGCTGGAAGAGTATCAAGGAACTCCTCCAGCGAGGCGTACGCGCTATCTCTTACGTCCATAACGCCCTCCTTTTTTGTCGTTAAAAGCACAAAAACAAACGTAGCAAAGGCATCAAGTATGGTTAATCTGGGAGTCTGAGACTCAACGATCCCCTCCCTTATCTTTCCCATAAGTCTGGATATGAGCCACCCCCTGTCTATAGGCCTTCCGGTGAACGTCCTGTATATGACCTCGTAAAAATAGTCTGCCGAATTCTTAGTGGCAAAGAATTTCCACATAGTTCCATAAGTGAACTCTGATTCTAAACTTAAAAGAGATTCAACCACAGATTTTGCTTTGAACAGGGACTTTAGACGAGAGGGATAGACGTCCTGCAGGTAAAGGTTTATTCTTTCCTGCGAACTTGAACCCTTCTTTTCCATAAACAGAAAGTGAAAGCTCATGACGTCTCTCTCCTCGCTCAGGATTTCAAGGATTTCCTCTTCGTCTGCGGTTATACGTCTTATGCTCTCACCCTTTAAGGAGGCACTCTTCTTCCCCTCCGTTAGTATAGCAAGCACCTCACCGCGCACGCTCTCGTGGCCGAGTACGAAGTCCGGAATGATGGAATATTTTATTTCATATTTCATTTCGCCGGCGAATGCAAAAGTTAAGTTGCGTTCAACGTGCTGGCGGCCGTGCCTTATAAGTTCGCGACAATCATGACACAGAGGAAAGGATTTGTAAGCATACTTTTTGTTGAACCCTATGACGTATCCGGGTTTGTCTATGGTGTAGAACTTGAAGGGTGATATGTCTCCATTAACTTTTTTTCTCTCGCCGCATATAGAGCATATCCCTTCAATCCATTTACTTCCGTTTTTTTTATTTCTGGCGCTCCGCAGTTTTTTCTCAAGGACTTTTTGAAAAACATCAATTTCACCCATAAATTTACCATTTATACGAACTGTGATTATAATTTTATCACCTTTTGCGTTTTTTAAATAATTACGAATATCTGTTAATATTCTTTTATTGCTAATATCTAGATACGGTATATCTTCTGATACAGATCTTAGAGCATTATATATTGCTTTAAGATTCCCAGTGCTTCTATGAGGTTCATTTTTATTTAGATAAATTGTTAAAGTATGAGAGGGTGTGCGAGATGCCCATTTCCTGTAAAAGTATAGTGGCACTTTACTCCTCTGGAACTGCTCCTGTGTAAGTCCTATGTAGTTCCCATCCCCATCAAACTCTAAAACGAACACCTTATCTGCCTCCATGGGGTCGTAAAGAGTGGGTCTTCCTATTAACTTACCCAGTTCTCTTAAAGATTTCAGCATGGCAGAGAGGATTATACAGCCGAAAATAGGCATATGTGTTATATCGCTCTACCATATAATACGAAGATGATTGGGTATATATTGAGTCTAATCATGGTGTTTGATGCAACCACGGGCAGGCTTTCCGAAAACCTGTTCCCTGTAGATGATCAGAATTGACGTCACCTTCTCCTCCGACTCCCCCATCGTCCTCCCTGTGCATTACAACGAACACATTCAGGCCCTCATATACCACCACTTAGACCCCGACGTAGCCCGGAGGCTCCACGACGAGGGCTTCAGGTACGGAAAGAGGAGGTTCAAGCTCTTCACCTTCTCCCGCATATTCGGAAGGGGACGTTATGACAGGAAGAACAGACTCCTGACCTTCCCGCCGAGGATCCGCATAGCCTTCGCCTTCGCCGTTGAGAGCGTAGGGAGGTCCTTCTTGGACAGGATGGTCAAATCCGACCCCATCGTCCTTGAGGGCAACCTCCTGAAGGTGGCCGAAACCCGCATTACCATTCCGGAGGTGGGGAGGGAGGTTAAGGTGAAGGCCCTCTCCCCCATAACGGTGTACCGCACGGTACTTGAGGGCGGCAGGAGAAGGACCGTCTATTTCCCCCCAGACTCCCCCGAATTCGCTGGCTTAGTTAAGATGAACCTGCTGCGGAAGTACGAGACCCTCTACGGCAGGGAGTATTCGGGTAGGTTAGAGGTTGAAACCCTGCGGAAGGGTAGGATGGCCATAGTGAAGTACAAGGGGACGGTGATAAAGGCGTGGGACGG
>WGAN01000065.1 GCA_015494805.1 Caldifarciminota bacterium | reverse complement strand
GATTACACTCGGCCTACGGTGGTGGTCCTGGGGAACGAGGACGAGGGGGTCTCGGACGCCGTCCTTGAGGTGGCCGACAGGAACATCGTCATACCTATGTACGGGATGGTACAGAGCCTCAACGTCTCCGTCGCCAACGCCCTGATCCTCTACGAAGCCCAGAGGCAGAGGCTGAAGGCGGGAATGTACGACAGGCTTGGCCTCACCCCGGAGGAGTACTCGCACTTCCTGAAACTCTGGACCCACGACCGCATCGTGGCCGAAGGCCTGGAGAGGGCGAAGGACAGGGATTAGCCGGGGGTCTTACGGAGGACCACCCTCTTAACCACCTCCCTACCCAAGAGGCCGTTAATGGCACGGGCTATGCGGCGGGAGGAGGTCTGTAACCGGAACCTGACGGTCGGGTCCTTCGCCCATACGTAGAGTACCCCGTCCCTGTAATGCACGAACTCCGCCCCCGGATAACTCTTCAGTATCTGACGGGCCGCCCTCCTGACGGGTATAATCTCAAGGACCCCCTCCGCACCGAGGAAGCGGAGGAGGCTGACGAGGGCATCACCCACCGGCCGGGCCATCAGAGGGGCAGCTCCCACTGGGGCAGCAGGTAGGAGATCTGCTGGATCCATCCCGTAACGAGGAGAACGCCGAGGAGAATCAGGAGGATACCGGATATGATCTCAAAGCTGCGGAGGAGACCCCTAACGCTCCGTATGAACTCAAATATCTTGGCGGCGAAGACCCCAGAGAGGATGAAGGGGACGCCAAGGCCGAGGGAATAGACGAAGAGGAGGACCATCCCCTGCCAGAGGGTCTCGGACATTGCCGCCAGACCGAGGATCCCGGAGAGGATGGGGCCTATGCAGGGGGTCCAACCGAGGGCGAAGGCTGCCCCCATTACGAAGGAGACGAAGATGTTGGCCGTGTTGGCATGCACCTCGGCCTTCGCCTCGTAGTTTATGAAGTCAAAGTTTATCACATCGTAGTAGTTTAAGACCCACGCTACGGCGGAGACCACCACCAGGTACAGGATGGGGATCCAGACGGATACGGCCTTGGCGGAGAAGAGGAAGATGGGGACGAGGAGAACGAGGAGGAAAATCGTCCAACCCACCAGCCTTATGAGGAGGGAACGCTCGGCGTACTGACGGTAGCTGAAGGCACCGAGGAGGGCCAAACCGAAGATGGAGAGGAGGGGGCCGGCTATCCATCCGAGGACCCGCTTGTTCTTTATCAGGAACTGCCCAACGGCGGAGGCCGTAGCCCCCATGAGGACGAAGATGAGAGAGAAGCCGAGGACGAAGAACAGGATACCTATAACCACCTTGCCGGTACCCTTACCGCTCTTTATCTCCGCCACCGAGAGGCCGGAGACGTAGCCGAGGTAGGCCGGTACGAGGGGCAGGACGCAAGGAGAGAGGAAAGAGAGAAGCCCAGCCAAAAAGGAGACGATAACACCCCCTAACGTGAAGCCCGTCAGTTCCATAGCACCGGTATTATAGCCCCGAAAGGGGGGTAGGTAATCGTACCCCCGCACAGCCTTACAATTTTGGCATGAAACACGGGGAAGACCCCATAGAGCAGATACGGGATCCGGACCTCCGCATCATCGCCCAGCTCCTCCAGGAACAAACTCGGATTCTACAGGAACGGACCCAGATCCTTCAGGAGCATAGTCGGAAGCTTGACAAACTTGACGAGATTATAGCCGAGCTTGACAACATCCGGACCGCCCTCGGTCTGATACGGACGGAGATGGGGGAGTACCATTTGCTTAAGACCTTCATATCCCACCTTCAGGAAGAGGGCCGGGAGATCAAGAGGGTGGTTATTACAGGCCAAGGTTTCGTAGTGGAGACGGACAGGGGACCTATCTACGCCGAGGTTAGGACGGCGGAAAAAGCCGTAGAGCGGATATAACGGGATGGGGTATTACTCCGACGGGGATGCCTGCCCGCCGCCCAAAACTGCTTCGCTCCAACTATCGGTACGGAGAGGACGGTCCCTCCGCCATTCGCCGTCTCATTTAGGAGAGTCAAAAGCCTCAATAAACCGGTAGTGCAACTTCAATGTTTTTAGACTTCTGGTGCAGGAGCTTTAACGACACCAGGTCCGGGCCTACTCCAAAAACCTGAAATCGCACTTCAAGAAATGTGAAATCCAACTTACGAAAATTGTAAATCTCGCTTTAAGATTTTTGAAGCCTCTCACCGATGGGAGGATAGGGTACCTACCACCCGGCCATTTTCAAAAAATGCAAGTTAGTCTTCAAGAAATTGAAACCTACCCTTCAACAAACCGTAAGTTAGACTTAAAGATCCTTGAAATACCGTTGCAAGAATCTTAAACGGCAGAGGTGATAGGACGGTCCGACGTCGCCTTTCAAAAGCCGGGAGTCGCATTTCAGCCCGAACCCATCCTTAGGCGTCGTAGAAATCCGGGATTCTACGGATAGTGTGGTCGTCGTTTTACAGTCTCATCAAGCGATCGGGATTCAACGTATAATTTCTGGAGGTTTAATGGTATAATTACACATTTTCGTCATTTTTGTGAAGCATTTCTGTATCATTATCAATTTTCTTGAATCTCTATCGGCTTAATACCCCCCGTCCCCTACGGCCTACCTTCGGAAAATTGGCGGGAATCGTCCCTCCAAGTTCCCAGAGGATACATCACCTCATCCGCCAAATACCCCGTTCCCATTAAAAACTGCAAGTTAGCCTTCAAAGAACTTGCACTCGGACTTCAAGATCTTGTAATCCTAACTACAGAGGGCTATCCCCTACGGCCCACCTTAAACTTAACGACCCCCTGAAGAGGGTACCATTCCAGGTATCACGTTGATAGAATGATAGGGTTGCGATGATTCAAGAGCCAGCCTTTTCTCCACCAAAGAGCGAAGAGGTCTATAACATGCCATAAATACCTCTTGCTGTAGGCATGTCCCTTTCTCTTCAAACGTGAGTTGTATATCCTTAACCTGTTGTGAAGACCCTCATTAAGATTGACGGGGCCTTCTTTCTTGATATGAACCACATGCTTACCTTTCCCTTCAAACAAACCCTTATACGCACTCCATCCGTCCGTGTGGTATTCCTCCGCTTCAGGTAGAAGGTCAATTATGCTTCGCAAACTCTCCCTATCTCGTCTTCGTCGCACAACAGAAAAACTTAAAATTATGTCTTTGGTTATGTTTATCACAAAAGTTATTATCCACACCTTGTTCCTTTTGCTTCCCACGTATGAACACATCTCGTCTATGCTTACCTTCAGGGCCTTTTTTAGCTTACTTAACAGCCCTGCCAAAGCCAATACATACTTCAGGGCGTCCTCAACGTTTTTTTTAAAAGGTGCATCCTTATAGTTGTCTCACTATACCCTAACACCCTCGCTATCGCTGAATAACTCATCCCTTCATCTTTCATCTTCACCGCTAACTCCAGATCTTCCTCCCTCATCCTCTTGTACTTCGGATTCTCTACCATTTGTCTCCCGCACTCTCTGCACAGATAGTTCTGTCTCCCGTCTTTCTTTTTCCCGTTCTTTACCACCTTCCGCGACCCACACCACCTGCAAACTATCTTCTCCTCTTTCCTCTCCCTTTTCCCTTCCTTCGTCCTCCTTCCCTTTAGCCTTATCTTCTTCCTCGCGTTTTCTATCTCACTCCGAAGCACTTCTATCCACATCATGCTTCTATTCTAACCCCGCTCTCCTCATCATTCCATATACGGAATACCCCATTCCACTATCCGAACGTGTCCCTACGGTCCCCGTTGGCGGGGAAGACTCACCTAAGAGACTATTCACCGAACGCCGAGGCGTCCGGATAGGCTCCCATAAAACCGTCGGTTTGAAGACGACGGGACCTTAACGGTATCAAGAGGGCATCATCTGGCATAATTTTGCGATTGAACACCGGAACCCAACACGGCCGCGTTTCACCCTTAAAATACCTTCCTGCGGAGAGGTGGCCGAGCGGCCGAAGGCGGCGGCTTGCTAAGCCGTTGAGGGGAGAACATCCCCTCCGAGGGTTCGAATCCCTCCCTCTCCGCTTTTTTCTTATGGAGATCTTTGACGTCTATCTGGAGGTCCTGGCGGAGGAGATGCTGTCGCTGGAGGAGTTCCTCCGGAGGTTGAAGGACGGTCTTTACGGCGATTTCTCGCAGGATGCCATCCGGGAGTTCCGACAGGTGCTTGAGAGGAACGTATCCGAGAGCGCCTACGTAAAGGGGGCGGAGCTGGGGATACCGGAGGACCAAGTCCACCTCGTGGTAGAGGAGAACGTCCTGAATATAAGGGCGACCTTTGAGAGGGTGTTCGGTTGGCTGTGATGAGCGTTTCGGGTATAAAATAGGCAACGATGAAGGGCGAAATCGTCTTTGATGAGGAACTTCTAAGGACTAAGCGGCTGTTGATGCAAAAGGATGAGGAGGACGAGGAGGAAGACTGGGAGGAGTGGGAGGACGAGTGGTTGGACGATGAGGACTGGGAGGACTACGAGGAGGACGAGTGGGACGAGGAGTGGATAGTGGAGGAGTACGACGAGGACGAGGACGACTGGGACGAGTAGCCTCCTCCGATGTTCGGGGTCCTACTTTCGCAGTTCGTGATGCCCCCCGTTGAGGTTGAGGACGAGGTACCTCCCATTTGGTACGACTCCGACACCCTCCCCGCTGGCGATGGGTGGGCCTATATCAACTCCTTGGACGGCACCCTCGGCTACACCTACGGCTCCTACGCCGACCTAAGCGGCGTCTCCATAAAGGGGGGACATCCGAGGGGGACGGCCGTCCTCCTCAACGGCCTCCTCATAAACCAGCCCCAGGGGGGATGGGCCGACCTCTCCGACGTCTCTCCCTTCCTCTTTGGCCGGGCGGAGGTGTGGGAGGGGGGAAGCACCCCCTACTCCATAGACGGCAACCTCAACCTCTCGTACGTGGCCGATACGGCGGGGTACGCCGAGGTGGGGGAG
>WGAN01000064.1 GCA_015494805.1 Caldifarciminota bacterium | reverse complement strand
TGCCGAGGCGGGAGACGTCGTTGGAGAAGGAGTAGTTGAGGAAGGGGAGGGCCTCCGGCCCGGAGACGGAGAAGCGGGCCATGTGGGAGACGTCAAAGAGGGAGGCGTGCTTTCTGGTCCAGAGGGTCTCATCAACTATACCCGTGTACTGAACGGGCATCTCGTACCCGGCGAATGCGATCATCCGGGCGCCGGCCTTAACGTGCAGGTCGTAAAAGGGGGTCCTCTTCACCCCGTATTCTACGGTCGCGGGTGTTCAGGGTAGGTCACCTAACCACGACCCTGTATCCCTTCCCCTCAACGACTACAAAGAACACCCCGCTACGGTCAAACCTGTAGCCCTTCCCGGTGTGGAGGAGACGCCCGGAGGCCGTGTAGACCTTCACCTCGTAGTCCGACCTCAACTCCCTGCCCTTGAGGATGAAGGGGACGGGTACGGGGGAAGGTTCCCTCTCGCTTACGGACGTGGGTAGAGGGGCGCGGAAGACGGTTAGGCCTGTGAAGTAGTCCAACTGATAGACGTTCCCGTCGCTCACGACCATATCCGTGCCGTACCCCGGTGTCCGCAGGACCTCCACGACGTCCGGAGAGGTAGGGTCGGAGACATCAATCACGAAGGGAGCGAGGCTCGCCACACTCCCAAAGAGGTAGTTCCCCACCTTCTGCAACTTCCCTGGCAGGTAGAGGGTAAAGTCGGAGTACCTTATGCGGGATACGAAGGTACTCCCAAGGAGGGTGGGGGAGGTCGGGGAGCTTATATCAACTACGGCGACGTTTACGGAGTCCGTTCCCGTCAGGTACATAACGTACGCGTTGCTACCGTCCACCGTGACCTGTAGGGCGTTCGCCCCGGATGGTAGGGAGGCCGTACCTACGACGGAGAACGTGGCCATATCTATCACCCTCACCTCTCCCCCTCCTACGGCTACGGCGTAGCTCCCATCGGGGGTCAGGTCTACCCCCCTCGCGGGTGGTAGGGAGGTGACGCTCATAGAGGAGAGGTCTATGAGATCCAGACTTGAGTTCCCGCACACTACGACGCTAAGGGAATCCACCGCCTTGAGGCAGCTGTAAATGGCCGTAGATATGGAGTAGGACGTGTCCAGCGTGGGGGATGAGGGGTCGGAGACGTCGTAGACCTTGATCTCGTTCCCCGTTATGCCGGCGACGAACAGGGAGGTCCCCATCAGATCCATAGAGGCCGCCGACGAGGACCACAAGCCGAAACTGACGGGGATGAAGGACAGGAGTTGGGGGTTGGAAGGGGAGGTAATATCAACGACCGAAAGCCCCTGGTTGTAGATGTATAGGTATCCTCCGGATTTCTCTACGGAGGACGAGACACCGGGCAAACGGGCCTCGTAGAGGACCGTACTCGTAGGGTACGAGATCACCAGAAAGGTCTTAAACGGCCACTTCGTAAATACGTACAACTCCTCCCCAGAAGCGGCGGCATGGGACACAAACCCTACGGACGTATCCCCAAGGAGGTTAGGGGATGTAGGGTCCGAGACCGAGAAGACATATACGTGGTTGTCGTATGCCAAGGTCAAAAGGGTGTCCTTCAGGTAGGGTAGGACGTTCGCATCTCCAACCGTCGCAATATAGGACGGGGACGAGACGTCCGAGAGGTCGTACACCTTCACCGTGTCCCCACACCTCAAGGCCGTGTAGCCACCGGACAACACCCGTACGTACAGCCCACCGTCGCAACCCGGCAACGTAGTGTGCGAAACTATTAGGCTCGGAGACGTAGGGTCCGAAACGTCTATTACGCTGATAGGCACTCCCGTTGATGTCAGGAGTACGGTGTCCCCCCTGTAGTCAATCCCCACGGAGTAGGAGGAGACCGATAGCGAAGACAGCTCGCTTAAATCGCTCCTCCTCAATACCCTTAGCCCGAAATATCCGTTGGCTATCAGGAGTGTGCTATCCTTTACCCTCAAAGATACCACCGCATCGCTGAAGCTCGCCGTACCTATCACCCTCGGATGGGAGTAGTCCGATACGTCCAAGGCCACCACATCGCCCCCGGCCGTCCCTACGAACAGGGTATCCCCCGATAGATCCATCGTCAGGATCCTACCGTTCCCCGTGTAGGGTACCCTTGACAGGAGTACGGGGCTGCTCGGCGTGGAAACGTCGTATATCTCAACGGCGCTACCGGATGAAGCGTAGAGTCGGTCGCCGTCTATCTCCACCACCGCCCCACCGAAGGATAGCCTCCCAACCGTGTATAAGGCTGCTGTCAGCAGGCTAATCATAGTCCCCATATTATAAAGCCGGATAACCCGACGACCTTAGAATTTCTCCTTACTATGAAGAGGTTATCTCTTGCACTCCTGGGCGCTATCTTTCTCATCGGGGCGACGGGCGATAACCCCGTTATGAAGGCCAAAGCCTCCATCTTCGGCTTTAAGGACAAGAACGTAAAGGGTGAAGTCTTCTTCTACCAGTACCCCGATATGACCGTCCACGTCTTCGGCAAGATCACGGGCCTACCCAAGAACCGCACCTTCGCCATCCACGTCCATCAGTTCGGGGACTGCTCCTCCCCCAAGGCCGCCGGCGGCCACTTTGACCCTTACCACAGCGGCAAACACGGAAGCCCCAACGACCCCATCGGCACCCACCACTCCGGCGATATGCCCAACATAAAGAGCAACGCCAAGGGCGAGGCCGTTATAGACTTCCGTACGAAGGCCTTTACGGTCGTTCCGTCCCCCTACTCCGTCCTCGGTCGGTCCGTCATAATCCACGCCGGGGCGGACGACTACAAGTCCCAGCCCGCCGGCAAAGCCGGCCCCCGTATCGCCTGTGGCGTTATAGGTGTGGTGAAGTGAGGGAATGGGGGGCTACGCCCCCCACCGGGGTTTGAAAGGTTCGGTGATGCCTACGGCCGTTTGAGGCCGGCTGATGTTCCTAAAGGATGGGTAGATAGGAAACGTTTCGCAGTACGACTGGGTGTTGAGACAGTAGAGGGATACCTATCCGCTGTCCGATGTTCCACTCGGCTTTTGACGGAAGCCTAATGAGCCTAATGCCCTTTCAAAATCCGAAACTTATCCTTCAATAAATCGCTAATCCCTATTTAAGAAACGTAAAGGCCCACTTTCGCAAACTGAAAGCCTGCTTTCAAAATTCCACAGCCCCGTTTGATGGGGCTACGGAGCAATCCTCACCTCATCGTCGTAATACCGGCGTTTGATACGAAGGGAATTCCTTGGCTACCGATTCCCCGAATTTTGAACGGTGTAGGATGCGTCATTTGGAGGTTCCCAACTCCACGACGGGTGTCGGGGACGACCACCTTACGCTTGTAAGGTCCCGTTGGCGAAAGCCGTTAAACGACACTCAAACCTTCCTCCCTACGAAGAGGTAGGTGGAGCCGATGTGGAAGTAATACACCCGTTCCATCATAAAGCCGCTTGCCCTGAAGAGCCTCTCCATCTCCCTCCGGCCGGGGAAGTTGAGGATGCTCCGGAAGAGATAGACGTAGTCCCCGAAACTGCCTCCGAAGAGGGGGGCCAAGGCGGGCATCACGAGGGCGACGTAGGGGAGGGCCAGCCACGAGGTGAGGCGGTCCCCTATCTTCATCTCAAGGATGAGGACCTTACCCCCCGGTTTCAGGACGCGGTTGAACTCCCTTAGGGCTGCCAACTTGTCCGGGACGTTCCTTAAGCCGAAGGCTATGCTAACGCTGTCAAAGGAGCCGTCCTTTATGGGGAGGTTCTCGGCGTCCCCCCTCACTAAGAGCAACCCCTTGGGCGCCCTCCGGAGCATACCCAAGGATATATCCACCCCGACCCCCATCCCCTTCCGATGGAGCTTCAGGACGTTCCCCTCCCCCGTAGCGACGTCAAGGAGCCTGCCCTCGGCTTCCCTTATCAGGTACCTCCGCCATACCAAGTTTTGGCCGAAGGAGAAGATGACGTTCCGGGCCTCGTAGAGCCTCATGTTGGAGAACATCTCCTCTATCCGCCTCTTATCCTGCATCGGGTAGGGGATTCTACACACGACCGTAGAATACAACCTCAAAAGGAGGGAAACCATAAGGATAAACACCCTGCGTCTGCTGAACTTCCGCAACCTCCACGGGACCTACACCTTCGGTGAGGGCATAAACCTCATCCTCGGCCCCAACGGGGCGGGTAAGACCTCCCTTTTGGAGGCCGTCGCGTACCTCTCCGTACCGAGGTCCTTCAGGGGTGTCAGGGACTACGCCCTCGTCCGGTGGGGGGAGAGGAGCTTCTTTCTAGAGGCCAGTCTGGTGCGGCTCGGTACCCCCATAACCCTGACGGCCTACGTTGAGGTGGACGAGCGGGGGAACACTGTAAGGAAGGTCTTCAAGAAGGACGGCCGGACCCTCCGTACCTATCAGGACGTCTTCAACACCTTCGTCGTCCTGTCCTTCAGCTCCAAGGAACACGCCTTTATGGACGGCCCCCCAGCCGAGAGGCGGAAGTTCTTTGACTGGGCGCTATCCCTCCTTGATGCGGAGTACTACGCCCACCTCGTGGATTACCGGAGGCTCCTGCTCCAAAAGAGGCTGCTCTTGAGGGGAGGGGGAGACCCCACCCCCATAACGAGGGCCATGGTACCCTACGCCAACTACCTCATAAGCCGGAGGAGGGAGTTCGTTGAAAAGGTCAACGCCGGCATCCGGTACTCCTTCGTCCCCAAAGGGGCGAGGGTCACCTACGAGCCGAGCGTGGAGAGGGGGGAGGGTATGGTGGCGAAAGCGAAGGACGAGATGGCCGTCCGGAAGGCCCTCTATGGCCCCCACAGGGATAGGTTTGAGATCCTCCTAAACGGGAAACCCGTCAGATACTTCGCCTCCGAGGGTCAGAAGAGGCGGATACATCTCGGTATAGTTATCTTCCTTAGGGACCTTTTGGAGGGGAAGTTGCAGGATGCCCCGGTTATGGTTCTGGACGAGCCTTTCGTCTATCTTGACAGGGAGGGGGTGGAGGGGGTAATGCGGAGCCTCAAGGGTCAGGTCCTCCTATCCTCAACCCATAGGCCGGGGATCAGTGGTCATTGGAACGAGCTAATCCTGAAGCCCTGACGTACCCGTTCAGGAACCTGACCGTCATCTGGGCCACCTGACGGTGGAACCTCCTCTGCCCAAAGGGGGGCCACCCCGCTATTACGTCCCCCCATACCGGACCGTCCAAGTACGCGTTGTGGGTCCCTCCGGGGAGGAGGATCAGGGCCTTGTCGGACGAGGCCCTCCGGAAAGCGGGCATCTGGTTCAGGGGGTAGGGGGTCAGGAGGTCGGCCGTCCCCGAAAACAGGAGTACGGGGACCCGGATGTCGTCGGGTACCCTGCCGAAGGGGAGGTAGAGGGAGAGGAGTACGGCACACCTGAATTTGTTGGCAAACTTCAGGGCTATGTACGCCCCCATGGAGTGTCCCCCTACGCAGGCCTCCCCCTCACCGTACCGGGCCTTTACGCTGTCCAAGATGGCGAGGGCCTCCGTACCGTAGCGGTTGGCCGGTGCGAAGATGTGCATCCGGTACTTGGGGGCCACGACCACGTACCCCCCTTGGGCCACCCCCCTTAGGTATCGGGTGTAGTTCTCCGGCGACAGGAGGGAGCCGTGGAGGAAGAGGTAGTACCCCCTGCGGAGGGTGTCGGGCGGGAGAAACAGCAGGACCTCCCTGCCGAGGATATGGAGGGTTAAGGCGGTTATCAATCCCTACTCTCCCTGAACTTGGAGCAGACCTCCCTCAAGGCTGCCGTGTCAAGGGAGTCGGCCCCGATGAAGCTCCTTACGAGGCGGCGCACGTCCTCCCTCGGCACCTCAACGTTCAGGTTGTGGTAGAGGTTCCCTCCCTTGAGCTGGGGGGCGGGGATGTAGCCGAACCTCCGCCAGACGGTGTCCTCCTTTAGGGTACGGTAGAGGGCCTCGGCGAACTGGAGGGCCATATCGCTGTCCCCACCTTTGAGGAGGACGAGGTCGGGGCCGGAGAGGAAAAGGACCTCCTCGCCCTCGGAGTTGATGAGGGGGACGAACTTGAGGGCTATACCCTCCCGCTCTATGTACGGAGCGTAGGCGCTCGTCCCCGGAAGGAGGACTATCCTCTCAAGGACCATATCCTCCTGCGCCCTGTAGGGGGAGGCGTAGAGCCTGACGTAGGGCCTGTGAAGAAGGCCGTAGTAGAGTTCTCCTGCTTTGAAGCAGGCCTCCCGTAGGGGCATCCCCTCCGAGACGTAGGTGAAGGTAAAGGCGGTGTATAGGGTGGCGGAGACGTACATACCCAGAACGACGTACTCGGTGTTGAGGGACAGGAGGTCCTCCAACTTAAAGACGGTATCAAGGCCCACCTCCTCGGCCAGAGGCACGTTCACGTAGAAGCCGACGAAGCTCTTCAGCATCGGCCAGCAGTACCTCTTCCCTCCGAACTCGCAGTATCCCGGAATGGGGTGGCCAAGGGTTTGGGGGACGGGGACTATACGTCCCGCCTCGTACAGCTCCCTGACGGTTGATGGGTAGGCGAGGGCGACGTCCGGTAGGTTTTGGCTCTTGAGGAGGGAATCCTCCAACTCCCGTATGGATGAGAACTTCCTCGGTATTACGGTGAAGGGTACCTCCCTCCAGAGGTGGTTCAGGAGGTTGCGGAAGTGGTAGTCGTGGATCTCGCCGAAGTAGTACCACAGCCTAAGTTCCCTCTTACCGCAGCCTACGGAGAGGAGCGGAAGGAGGAGGAGCAGGCTTAGGAGTCTCTTCATCGTGGCCTAAGGGATTATACGGGGGTCGCATCAGATGGAGACGACCTTAAAGGTGAGACCATCAACCTTGATGAGGTAGGTCTTGCGGTTGACGGTGCGGATTTCTAAGAAGTCGCAGAACTTCCCGGAGGCGTACCTACGGCCATCCTTGGTGTATAGGGCGTACCTGTGGCATCCATCGCCGTATAGGAGTATGCTACCGCCGTACTGCACAACCCTCACCCTTGAGGCCCTTGGGAGGTGGTCCGAGAATCGTAGCCTTACGCTATCTACGTGGAAGTCTGAAGTTCTGGAGAAGTCCGTACTCACATCAAGGCGGTATTGGAAAGCCCTGCCATACAGGGGTAGGTACGGCTCACCGGAAGGGGTTATGGGTATCCAGGGGCCAAAGTTGGAGCCATCCTCCGAAGCCCTGACGAAGGCCTTCACTTCCGTACCTTCCGGTATGTCCCCGAACACCTCAAATTGGCTTAAAAAGGCCGGAGCGGCCGTACGTACAGTGTGCGATAGGAAGCCGAAACGGTTGGACCTATCAAAGACGTTTCCGAAGAACTGTACCGAGAGGTTCCTTGAGGCCTTGTGGGTACCCTCTAACAGGGTCGTTCCCCAGAACAGGGGATAGCCGGTATTCCAATAGACGTCCGAGTGATCCATCTCCTTCTGCGATGACACTATATCGGGCCACCCGTCCCCATCTAGATCCGCCACGTACACCCCGTAGGCCGAAGGGGAAGGTATAGCAACGTAATCGTACCTGTCCCCCCAATAGATCGTAATTTTTCCCTTTGAAAGGTCGTCCTCTACCGATTTGGAGGCGGCTACGATGTCCAGTTTTCCGTCCCCGTTCATATCGGCTACCTGAAGGGATCTGCAGTCCGGATTGGCCAGAAGCGTCCTATCCGTAGGGGAAAACCTTCCTCCCGAATTCCAAAGGATGAAAACGGGATGCCAACACCCCACTATGTCTAACCACCCGTCCCTATTCATATCGGCCACCGTACCGCCGTACGTACCGAGGCGGTCCTCCGGGGGAGGTTCCGTCCATACGAGGGAGTATCGGGTGCTGTCCAGACCATCGGGTCCTCCCCAGTATATGCGGGGGGGATAGTGTGGGGCGAAGTTGTAGTAGGTGCTGCCTACAAAGACGTCAAGGTAGGTGTCGTTGTTGAAATCGGCAGCGAAGATCACGTGCGTCCCACCACCGTACAGGCAGAAGGAACGCCTCCCGCCGGCGTACCCTTCGGGCGCCCCCCAAAGGATGGTGGAGCATTCCATCCCGTCCGGAGCGGCCTCATCGCCATCCCTATGAACGGCCAGAAGGATATCCGGCCATCCGTCGTCGTTTATGTCGGCGACGTACGGTGTTTCAACGGAGCCGGGGTAGTATATGTACCTCATCCTCGCCGTATCCCAAGGGAAGTCGTAGTATATCCGGATACCGGTACGGATGTTTTTCCCCATCACACCGAAGATTATGTCTAACTTTCCGTTCCCGTTTATATCACCCAACCACGCCCCGTCAATCATACTCAAGGTATCTCCCTTCCACACCCAGCGGTGAGGCTCAAACCTCCTGTTGCCGAGGTTCAGGAAGTAGGATTGGTAGTTGTCCCTGTTCTCCCACTCGTCGTGGGTTACGACTACGTCCAACAGCCCATCGTCGTTGAGGTCCAGGTCGTTCCCGATGATCCTCATACCCCATACGTCGTTGGCGTAGAGGTGGAGGCCGAGGTGCCATTTCCTCAAACGGTGCGTGGAGTCCCTCCAGGTGAAGGGATAGGAACCGAAGTAGTAGTACTCGTAGCCCTCCCGAAAGTCCCTTGGGTATTCAACGATAGTGAGCGATACGATGTACCCCAACCCGGTCATACTCTGCGATTTTACGGTAGGGAAGAAGATATTACGCCGAAACCATACGACATTTGCCGTTCGTTTGCCCTTTCAGGTATTGAGCCTGTAGAGGGATACCTGTCCGTTGTCCGGGGTTCCGTTTGCCGTTCGACGGGAGACGAATGCACTTTTAAAATCTGAAACTTATCCTTTAAGAAATCGCTAATCCCTATTTAAGAAATGTAAAGACTCACTTTCGTAAACTGAAAGCCTGCTTTCAAAATTCCACAGCCCCGTTTGATAGGGCTGCGGAGCAATCCTCACCCTATCAGCGTGATACCCCCTTTCAAAAACCGAAGGTCATACTTCAGAAAATCGCTACCCGTCTTTCAATAAACTGGAAGTCCCATTTCAATCTCGCCCCTGTACCAACGCCGTACGCCGTTTCCCCCGTGGCGTTTATCCCCTCAACCGTAAAATATTGCGTATGAAAGCCCTCCTAACCGACCTCTACGAGCTAACGATGGGCGACGCCTACCTAAGGAGCGGGGCAGACGGATGGAGCGCCTTTGAGATGAGCGTACGACCCAACAGGTACCGCAACTTCTTGGTGGCGATGGGGACCTTGGAGGCGGCGAGGGAACTCGCCAACCTGACCTTCACAGACGAGGAGATAGACTACCTCCGATCCCTCGGTAAGTTCTCCGAGGACTTCCTTGAGTACCTAAGGAACTTCCGCTTTGACGGGGACATCTACGTGGTGCCGGACGGACGGATACTCTTCGCGAGGGAGCCGGTGATGGTGGTGGAGACGAGCCGGATAAAGGGGCAGATAGTGGAGACGATGCTCCTGAACAGGGTGGCCTACCAGATGAACTCGGCCTCTAAGGCCGCCCGCATATACCACGCCGCCCGCGGTAGGATGCTCCTTGAGTTCGGGGCGAGGAGGGCTGCCGATTCCGAAGCGGCGGTGAGGATAGCGAGGGCGACCTACGTAGTCGGTTGGGCGGGTACCTCCAACCTTGAGGCGGGGAGACTGTACGGGATCCCCGTCTACGGCACCATGGCCCACGCCTTCGTCCAGTCCTACAGGACGGAGTTTGAGGCCTTCCTTGAGTTTGCCAAGGCCTACCCCGAATCCGCCATCTTCCTCGTGGATACCTACGACACCCTCGCCGGTATAGAGGTGGCCATAGAGGTCATAAACCACCTGAAGGACAGGCTGAAGCTGAAGGGGATAAGGATAGACTCCGGGGATCTCGTGGAGCTTTCCAGGTACGCGAGGCGGAGGCTCAAGGAGGCGGGTTTAGAGGACGTCATCATCGTCCTCTCTGGCGACCTCAACGAGTGGAAGATAAGGGAGATAGTGGAGAGGGGAGAGGCGGACGCCTTCGGCGTAGGCTCGGAGGTGGCCATACCGCCCGACAAACCTGTCCTCGGTGCCATATACAAACTGGTGGAGGACGAGACCGGTTTCAAGCACAAGCTCTCCAAGGGGAAGGTCGTAATAGGCGGCTCAAAGAGGGTCTACAGGTACTACGACGGCCAAGGGAAACTCCTAAAGGACGTAGTCGCCCACAGGAACGAGAGGTACGACGGTGAGCCTCTCCTCGTTCAGGTGGTGAGGGGCGGCGAGTACGTATATACGGAGGACTCCCTTGAAGCGGCGAGGGAGAGGTTCCTGCGGGACTTCTCCTCCCTCCCGGAGGAGTACTACGACCTTGACAACGGTGTAGAGCCACCGTTGGAGTTCTCCCCCTCCCTTAGGCTCAAATAGGCCATCACAGGAGCCTACCCGCCATAAAACTCACGGCCGAACCGGTGTCCTCCTCGTACGAGATAGCGTAGCCGAGCTTCTCCCCCCTCTCCCCCTCAACCACCCTCATCAGGGCGTAGGTGGCCCCGAAGGCGTCTATGTTGGTGGGGTTTCCGAGGTCCTCGTAGAGGGCGAGGAGGGATTCCGGGACCCCCGTTGAGAAGGCGGCGATGAACTCGTTGTCGTGGTACCGGACTTTCTCCTCGTCAAAATGCTCGTCCCCGAACCTCGGTCCCGAATGGGACAGATCCACAGCAGCTACCGGGAAGAAGGGCCTGTCCCCCAACGCTTCAAGGAGTCGGGAGACCACCTCGTCTATGGCCTCGGCGTTTCCTCCGAGGTCTGAAACTATCATCGGCACGACCTCCAACTCCCTATCGGGGAACAGGGCCTTTATGAAGACGGCGGGGAACTCTACGGAATGCTCGTTGGCGAAGGCGAGGGGGTCGGAGATCAGGTTGAACCCCGTAGATCCTATCACCCTATCCACCACATCTCGGGCGACCTTGAGCCTACCGAGGGGGGTATCCAGGTCCATAGGGAGGAGTTGGACGGGGTGGCTTATGGGGGAGTGGGCCACCCCGATTATTACGTAGAGGGGGGAAGGGTTGTCACCCACCACCCTAAGGCCCTTCAGGTACACCTCCCATCCCCTCCTGGGGTCTATGTGGGGTATGACGGCACCGCGGGCGGCGAGGGGTGGGTCACTCCGGTCCCTCCTCCGGGCTGTTGCCACCATAGACTTGAGGGATACGGGGTCCGCCGGGTAGGACTGTCCGGCCATTACGTAGGGGCGTACGCCCTTCTCCAAGAACTCCCTTCCCAGACGGGTGTAGGCCTCCCTGAACCTCTCGTTGTCCAGTAGGTACCACCGGTCCAACTTCTCCACCAAGGCCAGAAGTTCCGCCGTAGTGATGAGGTGTCCCGTTATGCTCACGTACTCTGCTGCTATGTCTATTATGGTACGGCGGCCATCCATAAGGCTGGCGGCGACGGCAGCCGCCGGCGATAGGGAGACCGGGTGGGGGGTTATGCCGAAAGGGTCGGTTAGGATGAGGTGTCCCTCGTAGACGTGGCTCTGCAGGGGTCGGAGCTTAGGCTTCCATCTCAACTTGTCTTCGCTCCCCATAGGGGCAATTCTAAATCCGAAGACCCATCACCCGCCCCGTTTGGGGGGTCCGACCCCCGTAGAATAGGCGGCGATGGACAAGGTTGAGTTCGTGCGGAAGGTATTTTCCGCCCTTTTGGACCTCGGCATCCAAGGGTACAGCACCAACCTGAAGGTCCTTGAGAACATTGACCCCCGGAAGTACCCTTCCTTCCACGCCCGCGTGTACTGGGCGCTTATGGAGGGGGAGTATCGGCTCATAGACATCCACGACAGCAAGGACTTGAGCGTTATAGACAGCGAGGGGAACAGGTACTACACCTTCATAGACGTGGTGCCGTACGAGAGGCGGCTGGTTTATATCTTTGAGTTTGACAGGAAGAAGTTCGCCCTCCTCCATCCTTACGCGGCCCGCAGCTTGGACGAGCGGATGGCCGTTGAGGGGGTGAGCGACCCGGAGCGGTACGAGAAACTCCTTGAGGAGCTGAAGCGACCCAACGTCCTCATAGAGGGGTACCGGAGCGAACCCTTCAAGCTCTACATTCCCCTCGTGGCCTTCAAGAACTTAGACACCCTCGTGGATAGGTACGCCGAGGAGATAGACCTGTTGGATAAGGACAGGGAACTTGGGGTGATCAAGAGCTACGGGCTTCTCATCAGTAAGACGGATCACAGGAACCT
>WGAN01000063.1 GCA_015494805.1 Caldifarciminota bacterium | reverse complement strand
GGTCCCACAGCCTGTTGAGGACGTCCTTGAAGTCCATCCCCGTTATCCTCTGCCCCTCCGTCAGCTTTACGGCGTTGCGCAGGACCTGATGGTTCGTCCACTTGACGCCTATGAACTGTATCTGGCCTATATAGACCGCCTTCGGGGTGGTAGTAGTATCGGCCGTTCCCCCCTGGGCCTGACTTAGGAAAATTAAGAGCATAGAGGGTTATTCTATCCCGGAACTGCTCCGGTGTGTAGGGTTGCCGAAGGTCAATCGGCGGCGTGTTCCTGGCGTTTTTGTTTCTTGTGCATATTTTTCAATTTTTTAAGGAGTTATGTATTATATTTCACAAATTCAGCTGTATTTTTATAGCTATTTTGATTGCAGGATTTTCGCATTGTTATTTAAGAGTAGCTTCATAAGAAAAATAAGGTATCTTGGACTTTAAACGTATTAAGTCGCATATTTCTTGGAATTTTTACGCTTTATTGGTACATTTTAAACTTCATTTGTGTTTTATTTCATTCCCCCTTTCAAACCTTCACCGCACCAAAAGTGTTTAATAATTTCAGTGTAGCGCTAATTGTATCCAATATTTTGGTGAAATTATGAATTATATTTCTGTAAATTTCCATATATAATTGGTAAATGTGTAAAAATAGTACGATTCCCACAGGGACGGAGATTTTTGAACAGCCTTAGAATAGTTTTTCTATGAAGGGAATAATCAGAGGCAAAATTGATAATTTAATTGATATTTTGCGGAATATACGAAAGAACCGCAGATCTGTTGTGCTGCGGTTGAGGCGGCAACCCTTTGACGATCCGCTTCTAACGCTTTACTTCGTAAGGGGACTTCCGATAATGGCCCATTCCTTCGTGGTCAGCGAGCCTTGGTACGAGAAACTTTTAAGCGAGGAGGAGGTGAAGAGTGCTAAGGAGAATATCGTAGCCCTGGCCCACCGCAAGTACGGTAAGGCCCTTTTCCGCCACCTTGAGAGGTACAGCCAGAGGGTCCTTGAGGATGTCGTAAGTGCCATAAGGCGGAACGATTGGGACTTCACGATCCACGTAGAGGAGTTGAACAGGGAATCGGTCCGGAAACTCTTCGGTACCGGCGAGGAGCCTACCTTGAACCTCAAGGGCGGGGGTGTGGATACCCTGTCGCTCCTACCGGAGTTGAAGGCGATGGGTGTCCTTTCGGTCTCCTTTATGGACGAGCCGGCCGAGGAGGATTTCCTCGTAGATGTCCATCATCAGGTGGTATCCATCGGCTTAACGGGCCACTACATCCTGTTCTTCCCTCACGTTGCCGTGGTCTATGGGGCGCTTAGGGGGAGGGAGTTTGTAGGGGAGACGGAGTACGGCCCCAACCTCCTGCGGCTCTTCCCAGCGTTGAAGAGGGAGACGGATAACCTCCTCAACCTCCTTGAGGAGTACCCCTGGGAGACCGTAAGGAGCGTCGGGAAACCCTTCGCCCTATACGTCAGGTACAAGGGTAGGGGAGTATTCGTAGGTCTGCGGAGTACGGGTAGGGGTGTGTATCCTCACAAGCTTGAGGTAATGCGCCTTGCTGACGCCCTTGATGAGGCGAGACGTACGAAGGAGGAGATCGCCCGGATAGTTGAGACGGTGATGCGGAGGGTTGATGACAAGCCCAAGAGCCTCCTCCGGGTGGAGATAGCCCGCTACGTCCGGACGTACCCGCACCCCGAGGATCTCTATCGGAGGTTGAAACTTCATTTTGACCTTTAAGGAAGATGATAAAGCACACGCTTGATTTCGTTGAGTTTGACCCCAGTACGGGTAGATCCCTCGTTTTCGGATACCCGTACGCGTACAGGTCGGCGTTTCTGAACCAGTACTTTGAGGATGCCATACGTGCCTCCCACCCCAAGGGCAAGGAGATACTCTATAGGGCCTCCGTCTTTGCAAACTACCGTACCTTGAAAAGGGCGAGGGAGGTGCTCAAACTTGAAGGGAAAGACGCCTTCCTTGACTTCGCCGAGACCCTCTTTATGAGTTTCGGGTACGGGAGCGTTATGGTCGGTAAGGATAGCGTCAAACTCCTCGCCTCCCCTATAGCCCAGACCTACCTCTACGTGCATCACGCTCCCTCGGACGTACCTATATGCGACTTTCAGAGGGGCTTCATAGCCGCCACTTTGGATCTGGCGCTGGATAGGCCTCCGGGTACGGTGTACGTTGAGGAGGTGGAGTGCGTGGCGATGCAGGACCCCGTGTGCCGTATGGTCCCTAAGGTCAGAGCCTCACGTCTTGAGTTTCCCAAGGTTAGGTACGATACCCTCAACTTCTATCGGGAGGAGAACCCGGACTTCTTTGAAAAGGTTAGCCTCTTAAGGGAGGCCATACCTCCGGCCGACGATTCCGGAAACATTTACCTCCCCTCGGCCTACGGGGGTCTCAAGAGGGTGGCCTTCCTGTACTTCCCCACCGACTACTTCTCCTACGCCACGTGGAAGGCCCTGACGGAGGGGGACTTCCAGACCGCCGACCTGACCCTCCGCTTCACCGGGTACGCCGGCTTCCTGATGACCTTCGTCACCCTGTACTACACATCCATAGGTAAGGTGGCCTACGGGAACCCGGAGACCCCGGAGGATTTCTTCCGGGCCATAATGGGGAGTATGAAGTTCTGGGGGATGGGGTTCTGGAAGGTGGAGGAGATCAGAGAGGGGAGGGCGGTAGCGAAGGTCCATAACTTCTACGAGAACGACTTCCAGCGTCTCGTGGGGGTGGGTGAGCCTTACTCCCCGTACGTGGTGGGGGGGATAATGGGCCTCCTGTTTGCCATCTACCACATCAGGTTCTATTTGAGGGAGGAGCCGATGTTCGTAAGGGAGGCAGTCCAGTCCTACGACGATGCCCTCAACATCTTCAAGACGTCCTCCTCGTTTGATACCAAGGAGAACGCCCAGATAGTGGAGGTGGAGTGGTAGGTCATCGGAGTTGGCCGTAGTATCCTTTCCGGATGTAGAGCCAGTAGAGGTGCCTGTAGCACCGCTCCCCCTCGACGAGGTCTTCGTCGTAGGCTACGGCGCACAGCTGCTCGGCATCCTTCCGCAGACCGAGGAGGGAGGAGATCTCGCCCATACGCTCGGATACTTCGGCCTTCCGTGAGGTGTAGGGACGGTGGAGGAGGGTGGAGTACTGTTTCAGGCTCTCGTTGGGGGAGGCGAAGAGTATAAGGAGGGAGTACCCGGTGTTGAGGCCAACCTGTTCGGCTACGATGTCGTAGTGGAGGGCGTTAAAGAAGAACCCTGTCCAAGCGGGGGAGTTGAGGTAGTCGTAGGGTAGGCGTTTGATCCTCTCGCATACGGAGGGGGTGATGGCGATGTAAAGTTCCCCGTCTTCGGGTCCGATGTCCATATCCTTCCGACAGGATAGGTTGGCCACCTTCATCGCGGGTACGTTCATATCCGGGCCAACGATGGCGAGTTGGTCGTGGAACTGAAAGAGGGTTTTAGGGTCCTCCGGTTCCTTGAAGTATCCCATCTGGGCGTACTTGAGGCCCTGAACGAAGGAGTTTATGGCCTTTGACAGGTAGGGTCTGCCGTCAACCATCAGTATCATCCCCCTCCCCGATTTGAAGCCCGCCTCTATCTCCTTCTTCATCAGTTGTATCACCCTCTTTTCCCTGAACGAGGTCATCCACCGCCGTATGGAGTACTCGCGCCACCGACTCTTGAGGATTACGTACCTGTACAGGTCCTCCTCCTTCGGGGTCTTATATACCACCTTATCCTTCGCTTTATTGAGACTATCAGTAATTTCCTTGTACATATTATCGCCCACAAAGTCGTAGCGAGATACCGATTTAGCCTCCTTTACGGTCTCGTCCTTGTACCTTTTTATCCTCGCGTCCGCCTCCCTCTCGAAGCGTTTCAGCCCCTCCCGGCTCTTATACAGGGCGGCCGTGTAGTACAGGTTTCCGAGGAGGAAGTAGATGTCCTCTAAGGCGTCCCCGACACCCTCCGCGTCCGAAACGTAGGGCGAGGTGGCGGCCTCCTTGGCCCGTAGGGCGTACTCCTCCGATAGCCGTACGTAGGTAAAGAAGAGGCTGTCCCTCCGCCTGTTAGACACCTCCTCCGCCCAACGGCTGTAGTTTAGGGCTAGGTAGTAGTAGAGGAGGAAGAGGGGGTTCCTCGCATGGTGGAAGTCGTCGCAGTCTATACCTTTGGAGACGTTTCCGGATAGGCACACCGTACGTAGGGAGTCCGCCAGACTTACGGCCTTGAGCATACGCTTCACGTACTCCCTGGGGCGATTGTGGAGGTGGTAGGTCGCCAAGGCGAAATGCACCTCGTACAACCTGTACCTGTAGGGAGGTCCGAGTTTCGTAAGGAGTTCCTCCGCCTTCCCGCACGCCCCTTTGGGACCACCCTTCATACACTCCTGAAGGTAAGCCTCTGCCGTGGCGAGGATCCTGTCCTCCGGTCGTATCTCTAAACCGGCTGCCTTGTAGTACCTCTTAGCCTCGTCCTCCTTCCCTATCTGGGAGTACAGCACTCCAAGATCCGCATAGACGTTCCTTAGGTCGGTGGAGGTATCCCCGGTACGTTCGTAGGTGTCTAAGAACTTACGGTAGTACTCTATAGCCCTCCGGTAATCTCCCTTCTCCCTGTAAAATTTGGCGGAGATCAGGTAGAGCAGGGCGGAGGACCCAAGGACCTCCTTGAGGGTATCGTCCTTCAGGTGCCGTTCGTACGTTTCCAAGGCCTTTGAGTAGTAGGCCGTGTCTCCCTCAAGTTCTCCGAGTCTCTGATAGGATAGGAAGAGGGACCTGTAGAGATCCTTCATCTTGCCGTACTTCCCCTGCTTCTCGTAGGTCTCTATCAGGCGTTCGGTGGTGGCGATCATCTTGACGAGTTTCAGACTTCCCTTGAGGGAGGAGTAGGCTTTGAGGGCGCGGAGGTAGTACTCCACTGCTCTGCTGTAATCCTTCCTCGCTTCGTAGTACCTACCCGTCCCGAAGTGTAGGTCCCCCGCCCGTAGGCTGTCCGTTCGGGTTATGCTGTCGCGGTACCTGAAGGCCTTTGCGTAGTCTCCCCTTATCAGGAAGCTCCTCCAGATATGGAAGTAGGTCTCCCCTTTGTCCCGCTCTTTGGAGCAATCGCTGTATATCTTAAGGGCCTTCCGATAGTAGGAGAGGGCGACGTGGTGGTATCCGAGGGCGTCGTATATCTCACCGGCCGCCAAGAGAACCTGGGCGCCGGAGGGGGAGTTTAAGTAGGTGTATTTTTTGAGATAATCAATTAAATTTTTTAGTTTTTTCTTCGTTTTTCTTTCTCTAATCCTTCGTCCGTAGTTCAGATAGACCTCCGCCATCCTCCCGTAGTACCGTACGGCCCTCCTCAAGTCCCCCTTCAGCTCGTAGGTCTCGGCCAACATCCCGTAGGCTTCGGCCTTGTTGAACCTCTCGTATCTCTTCCCGGCTGTCCGTAGCATTGCCTGTACCCAACCGTCCCCGCATCCCTCCTCGTTCAGGAAGCATAGGTAGTCGGACACTACGGTGTCAAGGTACTCGGAGGCGTAAGAGAGGCTTAGGGTGTTGACTCTGCGGTAGGTTGATAGGGCCAGTCTCATATTCCCCTCCACAAGGGCTATCTTTCCAAGCATTAGGTAGGTATCGGCTAACTTCCCGTAGTCGTACTTGATCCTCTTCAGGAGCGGTTCCAAAGATAGGAGGGTGTAAAGTTTGGCCTTACGGATGTACGGCTTAGCCCTCTCCATATCCGGGAATCTGTCGGATACGAGGGCGAAGTACCACGCAGCCACATTGCCGAGGTTGTCGCTGGCCTTAGTGTATAGGGAGTCGGACCTTTGAATCTCCCCCCTAAGTTTGTATAAGGCGGCGAGGTGGAGGTAGGCTCGGCCCAGTTTGGGGTTGGGGAAGTTGAAGGTGTCTTTCACGCCGGGCAAAAACATCTCCATATAGGATACTACGGCCTTCTTATAGTCCCTTTCGGCGTCAGATAGTGTGCTGTAGAAGAGGTCTATCCGTTCGGGGTCCAACCCGTAAGATACCTTGTAATACTTCGCCCTTCCCATACCGAGGTATATGTCTCCCTCCACCACCTTCGCCAATTCTCCCAACAATCCGGGCGTTATGGTAATCTTATACCCGTACGTGTCTATTATTCTGGGTAATTCTTGGCGAATTTTCGGAAACGATGCAATAAAATTAATAAAAGATGAATCTAGAACAACATCTATCCGCCTTATACGATGATGCTTGAGTTTCTCTATACCCTTCAAGGCATAGCCGTAGTAATTGAGGGCGGAGTCGTACTTGGCCAGACCGTTCAACCTCTCGGCGTAAAGGTAGCACGAGGACGCCGTCAAAATCGGTAGGTCTTTGGCCACAGAATGGAGGCACAGGTCCCTTATGTCCTTAAGTTCCCTCAATTCCCTTATGCGGAAAGCCGAAACCCCCGCAAGGAACATAACCTCGGCCTCCAAATCGGCCTCTGCTATGGGAAAGAGGTCGCCTATGCTAGCGGCTACGAGGATAACGGAGCCTATCATGGCCATTATTTTATGGACGAGATAGCCAAAACTTCGTCGGGGCATACGCCTCCTATAAAATCAAGGTTGCCGTGTTGCTTTTTGCCTACCTCTTTGCCGACCTTTACGAGAGCAGACAGATGGACAGCATACTCAAGGCTGTCGGTGCGGTGAAGTACGAGTACGGGGGCTGGGAGATAGCCAACTTTGACACACTACCCTTGAGCGACAGTATTCCCGTACCCAACGGGGAGTACAGGGTCGTAGATGACTACAAGGCCCTGCATCTAAAGGGAGTGTGGGAGTACAGGGATAAGAGCTGGAGGACGGAACTCCTTATGCCCGGTATGGCTTCCTATCTTAAAAGCTATCCTCTTGACCTCCTTGACTGGGGTAGGTATCTCGTCTTCTATATCAGGGGGAAGGGAAAGTACGAAATGGGCGGAGAGATTGTATATCGGGGATACTGTAGAAGCCCTATAGTACGAAAGCAAACCCTTGACGTATCGTGGATAGAGATTCGTATAGACCTTGATAGTTTAGGTAAGGATTTTAACGTTTATAATCCTCCGGCTGTCGGGATGCACTTTTCCTTGCCTTGTTCGTACGGTACCGATAGACCCTATCCGCTTAGCTTTTACATCATCCCCCTAGCCGACACCTTTGGCGACTACGAGTACGAGATAGAGCTAAGCCCAATATACCTTGTAAAGTAAATACACTTTCAAAATCTTTGCTTCACCTTTAAAATATAACCTTATGCTTCTATGCCTTCTGTCGCAACCGGTAGAGTTAGAAGGTGGATGGTGGGCTGCCCTACCTCTGAAGAGGGATACTTTGATACTCCCCGATGACAGCGTACCCAAGGAGGAGGATGCCAAGATCGTTATAAAGGCCTACCAGAGGTTCTACTTCGCCTATCCCAAGCACAGGTCCTACTCCGGTGCTACACTCATAGCTGGCCAGAGATGGATAGAAAAGGGCGATGTGGATATGAAGAGAAGGTACGAGGAGATGGGTTATAAGTTCGGATACGAGAACTCCTATAATGGCAAGTACTACGACCTCTACTACTATCCGATACCCAAGGTTGATAGCCTCATCGTCTATGTCAGAAGCAAGGAGAAGTACTGTACTGTACGTTTCGTACCGGAACTCCGTTCCCTTAACAACAAAGGCGAGGAGGTAGAATGGGAAGGATGGGGAACGAGAAAGGCCCACATAAAAGAACCCGGTAAGTGGGAAAGGGTTGCGATGTATCTCTACGATCTCGTTTATCCCAATCAATCTTTCCAGCCGATCTACGGTTTTACTCTTTTCGTTACGCCTCCATTAGGTTCCATAGACTCCTGCGCCTCGTTTGAAGTGGGGCCTGTTTATCTGAAATGAGGAGGTGAAAGTATGCTGGCACTCCTGATTTCCCTTGATCCTCCCTTCCTGAGCGAAGTTCAAATAGGAGAGTCAGGATATAGGAACGTAGAACCTCATGTGGCAGTTAACGGCAACAATGTAATGGTTGCCTGGATGAAGGCAGATACCCGTGGTAATATAAAGGTCTATTATAAATACAGTAGCGATGGGGGAAGTACGTGGAGTGATGCTGATACGTTTCCTAAAAACTGTAATAGAACGGATCCTTTTGTTCGTCCCGATCCTGATAATCCCAGCAGATTTTTTGTCGTTTATCTTGAGGTATGCCCACGATTACCACATGGCAGCAGATACTTTGTCCATTTCTGTGAGGTGATAGGAGGGGTATTAGGTGATTGCGATACACTTACTGGCATGATCTATGGAGACACTGTAAGGGATACCATCCCCAAAGACTATCCCAGAATGGCCGTT
>WGAN01000062.1 GCA_015494805.1 Caldifarciminota bacterium | reverse complement strand
TTCTCAAGGGACTCTGACAGTCCCACCTTCGGGATTATGCCCAGCTCCTCCTGGGCCTTGGCCACCGCCCACTCAACCCTCGCCCACGTCCGGAACTTCTCCTCCTCGCTCCAGAGTTTCCACATCTCGGGGAGGGAGTACCTGCGAAGCGACATAAAAAAACGGCCCCAGCGGGACTCGAACCCGCACTACCACCTTGAAAGAGTGGCGTCCTAGCCCTTAGACGATGGGGCCGAGGATGGTATTATACTGCGGAAGGACTTACGGCGGCAAAACGCACCGTTCGGCTGTAAAATCCAGGTGTGGGAGCGAATCGTAAGAGTTTGATAGATTTTCTAAAACCGGAAAGCATGCGAGGAAAAGAGGGTCAGAGGGAAGTGGTAAGGATGGCGTTTAGACCACGTAGAGGGGTCGTTGTTGTTATGCCCAATTCAAGACGGGAGGCGCATATCGTGTTGAATGAAACGATAGTAAGGAGGGTGGTTGAGGAAATGGTAGGGGAAAAGGTGGGTAAAATGGCTGGTAAATATTTGATAAAAATTTTGAGAGAATACCACACAAAAAATTTAAAAATCTTCAACGAAACCTCAAACCTCTCCATCCAACTCTTGGTTTCTGGGGATCCTCGGCGGTGGATAGAGAGGAACAGGGAGACCATCACAGAGTGGTTCAAGGAACTCATCACCCAAGACGATCCAATGTCCGTAGTACGGTTGATGATGGGGGAGAAGAATAGGAAAGCGGTGGGGGAGGTGATCAGGTTGTTGGAGGTCGTACTCGCGGAGGGGTTGGCAAACTTCACTATTACGGAGGGGTTTGACCCAGACTATCTGTCGGAGCTCTTCGCCTATACCGGAGGGGCCGTCCTTATCGCCCGCATACTCTCCACCGTTGAGGAGGGAGATGAGGCCCTGATGGAGAAACTCCGCAATGCTCTTGAGTGGTCCCTTGATGAGGCCGTTATGATGTGGGGGGAGGTTGAGATGTTGAAGGAGGTTAAAGAGGAGGATGAGGAAGAAATCAGGGTATAATCGGAAAATTAAAAAATTCACTTAAAAATTATGGAATGGCGATACAGTAAAAAAAAATAAAAAAGCATATTGAAAAAGGGAAACTATCAAAAGAGGAACTCAAAGCCATTGAAAAAGCTAAAGAAATAATTGAGGATTGTAAAGATATTAACGAGTTCAGACAGCATCATAAAGTCAAGAAAATGAAGGGTAGTAAATATGAGTATTACAGGATAAAAGTTTCCCACCGTTGGAGGGTGATATGCCTTGTAGTTGAGAATATCGTCATCATAACAAAGGTTGGGCCGCGAAACGACGGTGAAGTTTATAGGAACTTCTCCCATCGGATTGGGAGGTAGGCAATCGGTGGAGAAACCGCCCTCTCCCGCTTATGGTAATTTACCCCATCATACAGCACCGTACCCTGCTGACCATACGGTGAGATAGGTTGGATGGGCGGTACGGAGATGCCGCCCCCAGTATAATACCCGCTTATGGCGATAAGGAAGTTCCGTGAGAGTTTTAAGTGGCTCATCTGGCTCGTAGCCATCGCCTTCGTAGCGTGGTTGGGGCTGGAGTTGGGGGCAAACATTCTTAACTTCAACTGGACCAGAGTAAAACCCTGGCAGGAGGGGATAGTGGCGGAGATAGGGAAGTACCAGCTAACCGTCCAAGAGTACGACGCCGCCGTACAGAAGGCCATAGCAGAAACCCTCGCCGTTAGGGGGGTTGAGGCCCTCCCGCCGGAGGAGGAGGAGGCCATAAGGGACGCCGTCTTCTACCAGTTGGTGGATATGATACGCTGGAAGCAGCTGGCCAACAAGTACGGTATAAAGCTAAGCGATAAGACCGTTCTGACCCTGGTCGCCCTCTTCCCCCCTCCGGAGATAATGCGGGATACCCTCTTCAACAAGGACGGGAAGTTCAACTACCAGCTCTACCTTCAGGTCCTCAACGACAAGAGGTACGCCCCCATCTTCGCCGCCTACGAGAGGGAACTCCGCACCCAGATACCGGTTGAGATAACCCGCGCCCTCTTCGTAAAGGTCCCCTCCATCTCCCGCTACGAGATGTGGAAGAGGTACGAGGCGGAGAACACCAAGTACGGTTTCTCCTTCGTCAATCTGGTCTATAACCAGATAAAGGACACCCCCACTGGGGTGAGCGAGGAGAAGTTGAAGGAGTTTTACGAGAAGCACAGGGACGACTTCAAAAAGCCTCCGAGGGCCGACTTATACATAGTCCGTGTGGATAAGGTACCCCTCAAAGCCGACTCCCTCCAGGCGAAGGAGCTCGTTGATAACGCCCTTGAGGAGGCCAAAACCAACTGGGAGGGAGCGGTTAAGGCCTACAGCGAAGACACCCGTACCAAGGAGAAGGCTGGTGAGCTGGGCTGGTTTGCTAAGGACGACCCCAACCTTCCCCCGGAGATAAGGTCTGCCCTCTCCCAGGCCGATACGGGGGTGGTACTCGGTCCCTTCCTCTTCCCCTTCGGGTGGGACATCGTGAAGGTACTTGAGGTAGACTCTACCGGCGACAGCGTTAAGTTGGCGCACATCCTCATAACCGTAAAGACCTCCTACCAGAGCAAGCAGGAGATCAGGGACTCCCTCCTCCGTTTCCTTGAGGAGGTGGAGAAGGGTAAGGATAAAAAGGCGAAGTTCGTGGAGCTGGCGAAGAAGTACGGCTTCAGGGTGGATAGTACGGGTCTCTTCAGCCTCGCCGACGGCTTTATCCCCTTCGTTGGCCCCGACAGGGCGCTCCTCTCGTGGATAAAGAGGGCGAAGGTGGGCGAGCTTTCCCCCGTCGTGTATCGCCCGCAGTTCTACCTGGTGGCCCTCCTCTTGGACAAGCGGAAGGCGGGGGTACCCCCCTACGAGGAGGTGAAGGAGGAGGTGAAGAGGAAGTACGTCTTGGACTACAAGAGGCGGAAGGGCCTTAAGCTGTTGGAGGAGATAAAGGCCAAACTATCGGCGGGGACGCCCATTGACAGCATTCCCGCCCTCTATCCAGATATCAGGCTAAGCGTGGGGAGCGAGGACAGCGCCTCGTCCAACGCCTTCGTCCGAGGTCTGGTCGCCAAGGACCTCTTCTTCTCCCTCTTGAGGAAGGTCAAGTCCGGCTCCTGGCAGGGGCCTTACGACTACGAGACGGGAGCCTACCTCGTCCTGAAGAGGTACGAGGTACCCGTGAGCAAGGAGGAGTTTGACAAGAAGTTCCAGACCCTCCTACCCCAGGAGCAGCAGCAGGTGGCTATGAAGTTCATCGGTGGCTTCGCCAAAGAGTTGGAGGACCTCTTCCCGCTCAAGGACTACAGGGGATACATCTACTGAAGGAGGGAGGGTATGATGAACTTTGACGAGATACGCAGGCTCGCCGAGGAGATAGAGAAGGGTCCCGTGGATGAGAGCGTGGACGTCAAGCCGTACGTGGAGAACACCCTACTGCGTCCAGAGGCCACACCGGAGGAGGTGAGGTCCTTCTGTGAGGAGTCCCTGAAGTACGGTTTCCTCGGCGTGTGCGTCAACCCCTACTACGTACGGTTGGCCAGAGAGGTCGTAGGGAACAAAATGAAGGTAGTGAGCGTGGTAGGGTTCCCCCTCGGAGCCAACAGGAGCGACGTCAAGGCCTACGAGGCCAAGAAGGCCGTAGAGGACGGGGCGGACGAGGTGGATATGGTGATAAATATCGGCCTCCTAAAGGCTGGCAGGTACGAGGAGGTGAAGGAGGACATAAGGGCGGTGGTGGAGGCGGCCGGCGTCCCCGTGAAGGTGATAATAGAGACGGGGTTGCTCACCGACGAGGAGAAGGTGATGGCGTGCAAATTGGCCGAGGAGGCGGGGGCTGCCTTCGTGAAGACCTCCACCGGCTTTATAAAGGGTGGGGCCACCATCTACGACGTCCTCTTGATGGCAAAGGCCACACGGCTGCCCGTTAAGGCCTCCGGGGGGATAAGGACGAAGGAGTTCGCCCTCAAGCTGATAAAGGCCGGGGCCAAGCGGCTCGGAACGAGCAGGGGTCCCCAGGTGGCGGGACTGGAGTAGGTCATACGAGGCCGAGGAGCATCCTAAGGCCGTGCCACAGGTACATTAGGCGGTTCTTAGGGCTATCCTCAAGGTAGTCCCCCCTCAACATCTCCGGCTTTACGGAGGAGAACCACCGGGCGCTCGCCCTTACCACCCTACCCCCTACCGGCTTCGCCCCCCTCTTTAGTAAGATCCTCTCCTCGTGCCACCATATCGCTTTGAAGGATGTCCTGACGTACATACTCTTGTACGCGTGGACGTAGAGGATACTCAAGGAGAGGTCGCAGTCCGGGAAGAAGAGGTTCCCCTCAACCCTCCGGATGTGCCTTAGTACGTCCCCCTCCCCGATCCCCGATGGGTAAGGAAAACGGGTAAAGGCGGTATGCACCTCAACCGGAAGCCCCTCGTACCGGAATATCCTCTGGCCGGGGACGTCCATCACCCAGCGGGCGCCCACGCCCTTCAGAAACTCCGTCACCCTGTCAAGGTCCTCCCTCCGGACCCAAAGGTCCGCGTCCGATATGAACCGCTGGAGCCTGTTGGGGTACAGCTCCCCCACGGCCACCCCTTTGAAGGCGACGACGGGGACGGGTGAGTCCTTCAGTTTCTCCCTCAACCTGCCCCACACCCCCCACCTGCTCATAGCCGTCGCCCTGTCTAAGAGGAAGGTGCCAGAGATTTCGGGGAAGAGGTCGTAGAGTAGCGAACCCATCTGGTGGAAACGTACCCAGCGCACAAAGTCCGGCCTCTCCGCCAGGCGGATCACCTCCGCCCTTACAGCCCGCAGGTTCCCCTTGGCTACGGCATACAGCACCTCCCCGTACATCACCGCGGTATCCTCTCCAGAACCTCCAACGTCGCCCTGTAGCCCCTCTCCTTCAGGTTCTCGTAGTTACGAAGGTTGAAGTCAAGGATCCCAACGTCTCCGGTGTTAGGCTCAACGAGGACGTCCGGAGGATGGGACTCAAGGAGGTACTCCACCAAAGCCCCCTGATAGGCCATAAAGGACTCCGAGAGGACGGCGAGGGCGTTTCTCCGCCTTACGGATAGGAGGCGGGCGAGGTTGGAGACGAGGCTGTGTCGTCTACGGAAGTACGGGAGTTTTACCTCCACCGTACCCTTAGGGTACCTCTCAAGGAGGTTGACGGCGAGAACGAAGTCGGCTCCGAGCTGGCGGGCCACCCTTACCGGCACGGGGTCCACTACCCCACCGTCCACCAACGTCATACCGACGGAGCGGAAGGTGATAGCCTCAAATATACCGGGGAGGCTGGCCGACACCCTCATCGCGGCCATAAGGCTACCGGAGGACACCACCACCTCCCTGTGGGTGATTATATCGTAGGCGTTAGCGGCGAACCTTACCGGAAGCTCCTCTATCTTCAGGTCTCCAACGTACCTCCGCAGGAAGTCCTCCATCCTCCGGGAATCCAGTATCTCAACGGGGGTGAAGGAGGGGGCGAGGAAGTCCCTCCGCGGCGAGGAGGCTATCTCCCTCCCTATCCTCTCAATCAGAGGGGCGGAGTACCCGGCGGCGTATAGACCCCCTATTATCGCCCCTATGCTGCACCCTACGACCATATCGAACCTCACGCCCGCCTCGTTCAGGGCCTTGAGGACACCGATGTGGGCCATTCCCTTCGCCCCACCACCCCCCAGAACGAGAGCCTTCACCATACAGGCCGTATTCTACCGCCGTCCATCCGTATGGCGGGCTTAAAATTCCTTTGTCTATGGCAGTATACGACGTCATCTTAGACATAGAGACCATCAGAGCGGATTTAAGCGACGAGGAGTGGGAGTACCTGACCAAGAGGAAGGAGTCCCTCCCCGAAGAGGAGTGGGAGGGGTACGAGGAGAAGGTACGAAAGCAGGCGGCTATGTGGGGCCTGACCGGCCATGTGGTAAGCGTTGCGATGGG
>WGAN01000061.1 GCA_015494805.1 Caldifarciminota bacterium | reverse complement strand
TTCTCAAGGGACTCTGACAGTCCCACCTTCGGGATTATGCCCAGCTCCTCCTGGGCCTTGGCCACCGCCCACTCAACCCTCGCCCACGTCCGGAACTTCTCCTCCTCGCTCCAGAGTTTCCACATCTCGGGGAGGGAGTACCTGCGAAGCGGCATAAAAAAACGGCCCCAGCGGGACTCGAACCCGCACTACCACCTTGAAAGAGTGGCGTCCTAGCCCTTAGACGATGGGGCCGAGGGTGGTATTATACTGCGGAAGGGTTTATCATACCCGGAGGAAGGGCAGACACCTCGGACCAATCACCAGTATAATACCCGCTTATGAAGGTCCAGTCTTCGGTGAAGAAGAGGTGTGCGTACTGTAAGATAGTGCGCCGTAAGGGACGCGTTTACGTTATATGCAGTAAGAACCCCAGGCACAAGCAGAGGCAGGGTTGAAAATAAGGAGGGAAAATGGCCAGAATAGCGGGAGTTGACATACCGAGAGACAAGCCGGTGTGGGTGGCCTTGGGCTACATCTACGGGATAGGGCCCACCCTAGCCATGAAGATACTGGCGAGTACGGGGATAGACCCCTTTAAGAGGGCCCGTGAGCTTACGGACGACGAGGTCACCCGCCTGCGGGCGGAGGTGGAGAAGTACAAGGTGGAGGGTACCCTGCGGGCCGAGATCCAGAGGAACATCAAACGCCTCATAGACATAGGCTCCTACAGGGGCATCCGCCACAAGCTCGGACTTCCCGTCAGAGGTCAGAGGACCCGCCACAACGCCCGTACCCGCAAGGGACCGCGCGGGAACATCTTCGCAAGACTGAAGAAGAAGAAGCAGGGATAAGGGGGTAAAGTATGGCGAGAAGGAGAACGACGAAGAAGAAAGCGAAGAAGGCACCGGCGGAGGGGATAGTGCATATCCAGTCCACCTTCAACAACACCATCATCACCATAACCGACCTTCAGGGGAACACCATCACCTGGGCGTCCGGTGGAACCGTTGGCTTCTCCGGTACCCGTAAGAGTACCCCCTTCGCCGCCTCCAGGGCCGCGGAGGAGGCCGCCCGCGAGGCCAAGAAGATGGGCATGGAGAGGGTGGAGATAAGGGTGAAGGGCGCCGGTCCCGGTAGGGAGGCCGCCATAAGGTCCATAGCAGCCGCGGGCCTTGACGTCATCGCGATAATAGACGTGACCCCCATACCGCACAACGGGGTGAGACCACCTAAGAAGAGGTCGGTGTAATATGGCAAGGTACACAGGTCCCGTTTGTAGGCTCTGCAGAAGGAGCGGAGAGAAGCTGTACCTCAAGGGGGAGAAGTGCTTCACCAGTAAATGCCCCTTTGAGAGGAGACCCTACCCCCCCGGTCAGCACGGCCTGACCCGTAAGTCCTCCAAGATGTCCATCTACGGCCAGCAGCTCCGCGAGAAGCAGAAGGTGAAGTGGATGTACGGCATGCTAGAGGCCCAGTTCAAGAGGTTCTTCCGGATAGCCGAGAGGATGCCCGGAGACACCGGAGAGAACTTCCTTTCGCTCCTTGAGCGCCGCTTGGACAACGTGGTCTTCAGGGCAGGGTTCGCCAAGAGCCGCCGTCAGGCCCGCCAGATAGTGCGGCACGGCCACGTCAAGGTCAACGGCCACAAGGTGGATATACCCTCCTACATCGTGAAGACGGGCGACGTGATAGAGATAGCCGAGCACTTCAAGAACAACAGAGAGGTCCAGGAGGCCGTGGCCCTCAAGAGGACACCGCCCGCGTGGTTGGACGTGGATACCAACAACCTGACGGCGAAGGTACTCCGTCTCCCTCAGAGGGCCGACATAACCCACCCCATAAACGAGCGTCTGATAGTGGAGTTCTACTCCCGCTAAGGAGGAGCGAGACATGGCACAGAACGACACCAGTAAGAGGAGGCAGCCTGAGCGCTACGGTACGGGTATGAACACCGTGGTCCTGCCCTACGGCGTGTACTACGAGGAGAACGACACCTACGGAAAGTTTGAAATAGGCCCGCTCTCAAAGAGCTACGGCATAACCGTGGGAAACCTCCTCCGCAGGATAATGCTAACCTCCACCTCCGGAGCCGCCATAGTCGCCGCGAGGTTCAAAGGTATAAAGCACGAGTTCGCCGGAATCCCGGGGATAGTTGAGGACGTACCTACCATAGTCCTGAACCTCAAGAAGGTGCGCTTCAAGGTCGCCCGTCCCTTCCAGAACATCATAGAGATAAAGCTGAAGTTCGTCTCCAAGGGGGACGAGCCCTACGAGGTCAAGGCCGGGGATCTGGAGACTCCCCTCGGCATAGAGGTGGTGAACAAGGACCAGCACATCGCCACCCTGGTGGCGAAGGATGCCGAGCTGATCGGTGAGATATACGTGGCTTATGGCCACGGCTATATGGTGGGGGACGACGTGTACGAGGACCTGAAGAGGTCCAAGGCCAAGCTTCCTGAGAAGGCCGACGTCATATTTATTGACGCCATGTTCTCTCCCGTCCAGAAGGTGAACTTCGTCGTTGAGGACTTCCTCTTCGGTGGGAAGTTTGACAAAGAGAAGCTGACCCTTGAGGTATGGACGGACGGCTCCCGTAAGCCCTCCGAGGTCTTCTTTGAGTCGCTTGAGATAGCAGAGAGCCTCCTACGGGAGGTCCATAACGTCCTTAAGGAACCCATAAAACCGGTCAGGATACTGCTTCCCGACGAGGAGCTGGAGTTCATGAGGAGGAGGCTCGCCAACCCCGTGTCCGCCATACTCAAGAGCGAGCTCCCGACCAAGCTCGTGCGCGCCATAGAGAGGGCGGGTATAACCACCTTCGGTGAGCTCCTGAAGTACACCCCCGAGAGCCTGCGGGAGGAGTACGGATTCTCCGAGGAGGACGTAGCCCTGATAGAGGAGGCCGTGGAGCGCCTCGGTTTTGAGATGGGCAGAGACTACTGGAAGGAGTTAGAGGAGGTAAGCCATGAGGCATAGGGACAAGAGGGTAAAACTCGGTCGTGAGAGAGAGCACCGTAAGGCCCTCCTGAGGAACCTGGCGAGGGCGGTCATAGACCACTACTCCATAGAGACGACCACCGTAAAGGCGAAGGCCGCCAAGTCCGTCCTTGAGCATCTCCTGCACCTCGCCAAGGAGGCCAAGGAGAACCCCGACCTCAACGTCCATAATCGCCGCAAAGCCTTCCGGATACTCGCCGACAGGAAGTACGTCAACCGCCTGTTTGACGAGATAGCCCCCAAGGTGAAGGGGGTGAGGGTCATCCGGGTACGTGTGCGGAGAGGGGACGCGGCCGAGATCTCCCGCCTTGAGTTCATACAGTGAGGGTACTCGTCGCCGACTTCGGTGGATTGAGGGTGAAGTGGGGGCTGTTTGAGGGGGGGAAGTTAGTAGATAAGGGTTTTACGGATTCGGTCTCCGTTTCCAACCCGGAGAAGTTCCAGGCCTTCCTCAAGGGGTTTGACTTTGATAAGTTCGTCCTCGGCTTTGCGGGGCTCGTCAGGAACGGGGTCGTCCTCCACGCCCCCAACCACCCCAACTGGGATGGGTACAACCTCTACAGGATATTCGGGGATTACGACATAATAATAGAGAACGACGCCAACCTCTTCACCCTCGGAGAGGCCATATACGGTGCCGGAAAGGGACGGAACTTCGTCCTCGGTATCACCCTGGGAACGGGTGTGGGTGGAGGGTTGGTCATAAACGGTCAGATAATCCGCGGTGCGGGGGGCCTCGGAATGGAGATAGGCCACATCACCATCGGTATGGAGGGCCCCCCCTGCAACTGCGGCTCCTACGGGTGCGCCGAGGCCTATCTGGGTGGTGTCTACTTCGTGGAGAGGGCGGCCCGCCTCTTTGTAAGGCACGGGAAGTCCCCCCCAAAGAGCATGAAACACCTGGAGGAGTCAGCCCGGATGGGTGTCAGACTCGCCCGCTCCCTGTGGGACGAGTACGGCAGGTACCTCGGCGTACTGGTGGCCTCCCTCATAAACGTGTTTGATCCGGAGATCATCGTCCTCGGTGGGGGGATAGCAGGAGCGTACGACCTCTTCAAGGACGCCATGTTCAAGGAGATACAGAGGAGGAGGGTGGCCTACGTTCTCCAGACCGAGATCGTAGCGTCGGCCCTCGGACCGGACGCCGCTCTATGGGGCGGGTACCATCTGGTCTCCTCTCAGGGATAGCTCCTCCTCTACCCTCTTCAGAAAGTCCTCCGGATCCCCGTAGTTCTCAACCCCCTCCACCGGGTGGGTTCTGAAGCCGATGACCGTCTTTCCGAGGACGAGGGCGTAGCCTATCTCGGTGAGGGTGCCGTACCTCCCTCCCACAGCCACCACGAACTCCCCGGAGGCCACGACTATGGGGTTCCTGTTCCAGGACATCCCCGTGTTTATCCGCACCCTTACGTAGGGGTTGGCGTCCTCCCCGGTGTAGGTGGTCAGGATGCCCACCGTCAGGCCCCCCTCCTCCACGGCCCCCTTACTGACGGCCTCCATTACCCCCGTCCTCCCGCCGGAGACCACCACCCAGCCGTACCGGGCTATCAGCTTTCCGAGGCGGTAGGCCACCTCATACTCCTCCGGTGTGGCCTGGGACGAGCCTATGACCGATACCTGTCTCATCATCCTACCTCCTGAAGTTTGTATAACTCGTAGTACCTGCCCCTCCTCTCCATCAGCTCCTCGTGGCTCCCCTCCTCAACCACCCTCCCGTCCTCAAGGACGATTATCCTGTCGGCGAGGCGGGCCGTCGCCAGCCTGTGGGCTACGATTATCAGGGTCTTGTCCCGGAACTTCTCCATCAGGATCTGCTGGAGCTTAAGCTCCGTCAGGGGGTCAAGGTTGCTGGTGGCCTCGTCAAAGACTATTATCGGCCTGTTGAAGGCGAGGGCGCGGGCTATGGAGACCAGTTGCCTCTCCCCGGCCGAAAGCTCGTGGTACTCCTTCTTGAGGAGGTATGCTATTCCGAGGTCTTTGAGGATCCCCTCGTAGTCAAGGTCGTAGCCGAGGGTTATGTTTAACGGTATGCTGTCGGCGAAGACGGTCAGGTCCTGCATGACCGGGGCGAAGAGGGATCTAAGGGCGACCGTATCCCACTCTCTGGTCGGTATTCCGTAGATGAGGACCTCCCCCTCCGTCGGTACGTAGAAGCCAAGGAGGAGGTTGAGGACGGTAGTCTTACCCGCCCCCGTCCTCCCCACGAGGGCCACCTTCTCCCCCCTCCGCACCATGAAGGATACCCCCTTCAACGCCCACCTCTTGCCGTCGTAGGTGTGCCTGACGTCGGAGAAAACCACGACCTCCTCCCTCTCCTCCCCTCTGGCGGTTCCGTGCCATTCCTCGTACTCCGTCGGGTTGCTTAGAAAGGCCTTCACCTTCTCGTACCCCGCCACGGAGGACTGGATGGTCTGGATCCTCTGGGCGAACTCCTGTACGGGTTTGAAGAGGATGTCTATGTAGCTCAGGAAGGCTACGAGGCCTCCGAAGGTTATGTCCCCGCTCATTATCCCCCCCGCCGAGTACCAGACGACTACGGCTATGGCGACGTAGCTGATGAAGTTGATGGCGGGCCGGAATACCCCGGCTATATACACTACCCCCATGTAGGCGGAGTAGAGGTAGGAGTTTATCTCCTCAAACCTCCGTTTCACCAGGGGGTAGGCCCGCAGGTTCTGGATGGTCTTCAGGCCCCAGATGGTCTCCTGTACGAAGGCGTTGAGGCGGGCTATACCCGTCCGTACCTTCCTCCAGGCCCTGGCGAAGAAGCCAGCGAACACGTAGGAGAGGACGAGAATAACGGGGATGAGGAGGAGGACGAGGAGGGTCAGCCTGACGCTCAGGGCAAACATAAGGCCGAGGGCGGCGAAGAACATGAGGGTGTTCTGTAGGACGTTGAGGAAGCCCCCGGTGAAGGTATTCACCACAGCGTTGATGTCGTTGGTCAGGCGGGTGATTATCACCCCAAGGGGGGTGCGGTCGTAGAAGGAGACGGGGAGGCGGAGGGCGTGGTTGAAGGTGCGCACCCTAAGGTCGTTGGCGACCTTCTGTCCAACCCAGCTGCTCAGGAAGACGAAGGAGAAGTTGAAGAGGAAGCGGAGGACCAGGAGAAGGAGGAAGAGGAGGAACATACGGTTTATGGCCTTGAGGTCCTCCGCCCGGAGTTTGAGGATCTCCTCGTAGGGGCGTTTGAAGAGGTCCTCCGGCTTCAGGTATCCAACGGGCGTCCTGTAGTACCTCTCCGGCCCCACCCTCCTCTCCACCTCCCACTTGGGAAGGGTGGTTACGTCTATCATCCGGCCAGTCTTACGGTCGGGGGCGTACCTCGGTAC
>WGAN01000060.1 GCA_015494805.1 Caldifarciminota bacterium | reverse complement strand
CGGTTCCTTATGACGTCCTCGCGGTCGTCCGACCTCTGCACCAGAGGGGTGCCGCAGACGTCGCAGATCTCGTCCCTCTTCGGTGGGTTGTAGATGAGGTTATAGACGGCCCCGCACTTCGGACACACCCTCCGAGCGGTCAGACGCTTCACTATCTCCTCGTCCGGAACGCTCACGAAGACGACGTGGGTCAGGGGCTTCCCCCTCTCGGCGAGGAGGTCGTCTAAGGCCTCTGCCTGCTTCATGGTGCGGGGAAAACCGTCAAGGATGAAGGAGTCTATCCCCTCTATCTGCTCCTCTATTAGCCCTATTATGATGTCGTCGGGGACCAACTCCCCGGCGTCCATGTACCTCTTGGCCTTCTTCCCCAGCTCGGTACCCTTCCTGACGGCCTCCCGCAGAATGTCCCCCGTTGAGATCTTCTTTATGCCGTACTTCTCCGCGAGGAGGGAGGCCTGCGTACCCTTCCCCGCACCGGGGGGACCCAGAAAGACTATCCTATACCCGTTGTGCGCCATGATCTTACCTTCGCTTTTCCAAGAAGGCTGTCGTACCTGTACATCACGAGGTAGGAGTTTATCTTCTGGAGGAGGTCAAGGGCCACACCGACTATGATGAGGAGCCTCGTACCGCCGAAGTAGAGGGGGATGTTCAGGGATTTGGAGATGTGGTAAGGTACTATGGCAACCAAGGCGAAGAAGACGGCCGCAGGGAAGATTATGCGGGTAAGGATGCGGTCTATGTACTCCGCCGTCTCCTCTCCCGCCCTCACTCCGGGTATGAAGGCGCCGCTGCGCTGCAGGTTGTCGGCCACGTCCTTGGGGTTGAAGATTATGGAGGTGTAGAGGTACGCGAAGAAGATTATGAGGAGGGCGTAGGTGAGGTCGTACACCCACGTACCGGGCTGGAACATGGCGGCTATGCCGGAGAGGAACTCCAACCTGCCTCCCCCACCGGTCAGGACGGTCTGGGGGAAGAGGAGGACGCTCTGGGCGAAGATTATGGGCATAACGCCCGCCGTATTGACCGTAAGGGGTAGATAACCGGTCTGGGTGGTGGGACCCAGACCCACCGTCCTCTTGGCGTAGCTTATGGGGACCCGCCTCTGGACCTCCGTGACGGCCACGACGGCCCCCGTGAGGACGAGAATGAAGGCGATGGCGAAGACGAGGGCAGGAGTCTCTATTGCCCCGTTCTTCCAGAGGGTGTAGGTTGAGACTATCTCGTTGGGTATGGAGTCAAGGGAGCCGGCGAATATGAGGACGGAGGCGCCGTTCCCTATGCCCCTGTCCGTTATCTGCTCACCCATCCACATCAGGAGTATGGCCCCACCTACGAGGGAGACGACGGTTGAGATGACGAACAGGGGTCCGGGGTTTGGTACTATGAGCTGACCGGAGGGGCTGGGAGGGAGGTTGGTTAGGAAGGTGGTTATACCTATGGCCTGTATGGTGGCTATCAGGACGGTTAGCCAGCGGGTGTAGCGGGTTAGGACCCTCTGTCCGGCCTCGCCCTCCCTCTGGAGCCTCTCAAAGTAGGGGACGGTGGCGGCGAGGAGCTGGATTACGATGGAGGCGGAGATGTAGGGCATTATACCGAGGCCGAAGATGGCGGCGCGGGAGAGGGCGCCACCGGCGAAGATGTCAAACATACCGAAGGCCGTGTTGGCGAGGGCCTGCCTGAAGTACTCCACCAGGGCGTGGGAGTTCACGCCGGGTACGGGTATGTGGGTACCCACACGGTAGAAGAAGAGGACTATCAGGGTGAAGAGTATCCTATCTCTTAGCTCCTTTATCTCCCACAGACCGCTAAGGGACCTCCACAGCCTCTCCATTTACTCTATCCTCCCACCCGCCTTCTCTATCTTCTCACGGGCGGACTGGGAGAAGGCGTGAATTCCCTTGAAAACGAGGGCCTTCGTTATCTCACCCTTGGCGAGGATCTTAATGAGCTTACCTTCAAGCCTGCCCTTTATAAGTCCCTTGGCCTTTAGGCTCTCCGGGGTCACCTCCTCTCCCTCGTTGAATTTGGCGTCTATCTGGGAGAGATTGACTACGTCATACACCTTGGCAAAGGGGTTGGTGAAGCCCCGCTTGGGGATACGCCTGTAGATAGGGGTCTGCCCCCCCTCAAACCATATGGGTTTGGCGCCTCCCGACCGGGACTTCTGCCCCTTGTGGCCACGTCCGGCCGTCTTCCCGTGGCCGGAACCGGGACCCCTTCCTACCCTCTTCCTTCTCTTCTTGGCTCCCGGATTCGGACTAAGATTGGAGAGCGTGAACATAGGCCGGGTATTATACGGGTGAAGTCCCTCCCCTACCGTCCGTTGGCCTTTAAGATGACGATGTACTCGTAAAGCATAGTCAGGTCGGTCCTCCCTGCTACGTTGGTGGGGCTGTTCCGCCTGGGCATCCTCTTGTTGGGGATCTCACGGACGATGGTTTTCAGATGGATAAAACCGTTCCTCTCAAAGAACTCCCTCGTTATCTCGTCGTTGGGTATCTCAATCCCCTTCACCCTCCGGTTGCCTACGACGTAGGCCACCACCCCACCCCTCCTGACGGCTCTGGAGACGTTGTTTATGGACCTCTCGTAGTCGTCGTAGAAGGACACCACGTCGTACGCCCTGCCCTCGTCCATGTCGGCTATTCGCCTTATCACCTCGTCAAGGGGTTTGAAGTCAAAGTACCTGATACCCCTCCTGCGGAGGCCGCCCATACTCCTCCTGTCTACCTCGTTCGCCTCCTCAAACCCCAACCACTGGTTGCTCAAGCGGGAGAACTGGCCGTAGGCTACGGTCGTCCTTGAGTCTCCGTAGGGTGGAGAGGTTATCACTATATCCACGCTTTCGGGGGGCAGGATGTCCTCCGGGATGTTATGGACCGTGTTGAAGCCGTAGATTTCGGACTTGGCGTCGTTCCTCTTCGCCCGGATGTACTCCGCCATACCCTCCCTGTTCCGGAGGAGCTTCTCGCTCATTATCCTTAAGACGTCCGGGTTGAACCTCTCAATCTGTTTTTCGGACTTCCTGTAGAGCTTGAACTCGCTCCCCCTCGTCAGGGAGACCTCCCGCACGGTTTCACTGAAGGCCACCTTGAAGAAGTCCCTAACGTCCCTATCCTCAATGCCATCTATGTAGTCCTTGAGGACGGCGAGCCAGTACTGGGTCTCCCTCTTGAACCAGTAGTCTATGTTCTTGAACTTCGGTATCGTGGGATCCGGCCTTATTTTCCCAAGTCTTACAGAAAATACGAAGTTGTTGAAGTCCTTTAGGTACGAGTCCAGAACGTCAAGCGGTATAACCGTAGTTTTGACCTTAGCTATCAGGCGCGCCAGGGGGTTTATGTCCGTCCCGACGGCGTCTATCCCCTTCAGGTTGGCCTCCACGAGGGACGTCCCCGTCCCGCAGTAGGGGTCAAAGAGTAGCCTCGCCCCCTCCCCGAACTCCTTCAGGAGCCGTCTCGCTATCTGGGGTATCATCATAGCAGGGTAAGGGTGGAAGCGGTGGGTGTACTCCTTCGTGTTTGCCTTACGGAAGTCCCACGTCTCGTCCCGGTACTTCTTGGGCGTTATAACCCTCATCTCAAACGAGCCTCCTCCTGTTCTCGTACAGCTCCACCAGATCTTTCTCCCTTATCCTGAAGGCGGTCCCCCTGTTCCTGACCGAGCCGTTCTCCTTTAGGTGCATCCGGATGTCAATTCCTATCAGCGAGTCCTTGAAGGCTTTGAGGAATCTCCGGGGGCTTGGGTCGGTTAGGAGGTAAGCCTCGTTGTAGTGGAAGTACTCTCTGCCCCCTTCAACCTTCCTGTCGGCTATAACGAACAGGAGCCTGCTCAACTTGGCCATTTGCCGACTATGACGTAGATGTCCCACGTTGCCAGAGTGTCGCCGGTGCCAATATCAACGAGATGGAGGACGTTCCTGTCCTCGTCCAGCTCCAAAGCCAAGCCCTGGGGAATGGGTTTCCCGTAAAAGAGGGTGTTCTTCAGGGCGAGCCTTCCCCTTTTATCAACGTACCCGTACCTCAACACCAACTCCTTCTGACGGATATGCCAGACACCCCGGTTGAAGGTGAAGAGGGTGATCAGGGACTGCGAGTCCCTCCTTACGGTCTTTATCTCCACCCGTCCCCCTATATCCGGGATGGGGATGTTGTTCTCCCGAAGGCCGAAGAGGACCTCAAAGGTGTATCCTACGCCGGTCGTCCCCTTCCTTAGGGATGGAACGTAGCCCCTCCCTTTAAGTTCCTGAAGCCGCTTCCTAACCTCGGCGAGGGTCATTTACCTCCTCCAGTGTGGGGAATTATACCGGGGATAGAGG
>WGAN01000059.1 GCA_015494805.1 Caldifarciminota bacterium | reverse complement strand
TCTCCTCCGGTTGGAATATCCACAACCTCTACTTTGCCAACGTGGATAACTACGGGTGCTTTGACATCCAGCAGGACATAGTCTTCACCAACCTAGCCTCCCCTTACGGCCACTTCATATACCGGAACCGCACCATCACCACCTACGCCTCTTACGCCGAGTTGGTCTCCTCCATCCTTGAGGCCCCGATAGGCTCCTGCTCGTTTGACACCCTGAAGTACATCGGGTGCGTCCCCGACAACTGGGAGTTGGAAGTGTACGTCAGGTGGGGAGGGGACTCAACGGATGTACCCTCCGCCCCTTGGGTTGGCCCCGTGGCCTCCGGTACGAGCCTGATAGACCTCGGTCTCCACCCCTCCGGGGACAACTACATTCAGTACAAGGTAGTCTTCAGACGCACAGGGCCTCCCACCAACAACGCCCCGATGTTGGACAGCATCTGGATCGTACCCAACTGCGACATCTTGGGAGATGGGGACGACCTCTCCGCCTCTGAAGTTGGGAAGGTGTTGAGCTTGGAGGTACGGACCGTCGGTAGGAAGGTGATACTGAAGGGTAGGGGTACCTACGAGGTCTTCTCATCTGACGGCCGTCTCATAAAGAGAGACGACGTAGTTGGGGAGGTGGTGGTGCCACTTGAGCGTGGCGTGTACTTCGTAAAGGCGAACGGGAAGGTGTATCGGGTGATCTCCAGATAAAAAAAGGGGAGGGGCCTCCCCCTCCCCCGTTCCTTAGATTCCGCTTCCTATCCTCCCGCCTGGGTTTCCATCTCCTCCATCTCCTCCACCTCAAGGACAATCTTGTCCATCCTCCAGGCAGGGAAGCCCGTCCCGGCGGGTATCAGGTCCCCGATTATGACCCTCTCCTTGAGGCCCTTAAGCTCGTCCCGCTGCTTGCGTACGGCGGCCTCGGCGAGGACCCTCGGAGCCTCCTCAAAGGAGGCCGAAGCGAGGAAACTGTCCGTGGTGGCGGCCACCTTACTTATACCGAGGAGGATAGGCTCGTACTTGGCGGGCTTGCCACCCTTCGCCACAACCCTGCGGTTTTCCTCAAGGATGCGGTTGAGATCTACGATCTGCTCCGGCAGGTAGCGGGTGTCTCCGCCGTCCACTATACGGACGCGGCGGAGCATCTGGCGGATTATGATCTCTATGTGCTTGTCGTTTATCTTCACGCCGGAGACACGATAGACCTTCTGGATCTCCTCAAGGAGGTACTCGGCGGCTGCCTCCTTACCCTTGATCCGCAGGATGTCCTTGGGGGAGATGTCTCCCTCTATGAGCTTGTCCATCGCCCGGACGCGGTCGCCCTTGGAGACGAGGATATACTCGCCGTACTTAACCTGGTAGGTACTCTCCGTACCGTCATCGTGTTTCACTATGATGCGGATCATCCCCTTCCGGTCGTCTATGATGATGTCCTTGACGACGCCGTCCTTCTCCACGATTACGGCGTTGTTCCGCGGGACACGAGCCTCAAAGAGCTCCTCAACCTTGGGCAGTCCTCCGGTGATGTCCCTCGTCTTGTAGATGAGCCTCGGCACCCTCGCTATAACCTCACCGGGGTTGACGTAGGGGTTGCCGGTACCCTTGAAGATCTCGTACGCCTTCTTGGTCAGACGGGCGTCGTTCGCCAGAGGTATCACCTCCAACACCTCTCCGGTGTTGGGGTCTATCACCTTCGCCTTGGGGTAGAGACGACGGTGCCGTACTACCTCAACGACGTACTCCAGGGTGGTACCCTGCAGGTCCTCCTTCAGGGATACGCCCTCCACGAGGCCCTCAAACACCAGCTTTCCGGCCTTGGTGACGAGGATGGGCATGGCGTAGAAGTCCCACTCGGCGAGGACGTCCCCCTTCTCAACCCTCTCACCGTCCCCGACGTATATCTTGTAGCCGTATTCCAGTCCGTACTCCTTCGTACGTCCATCCCTACCCTCAAGGACAAGGCTACCCTTACGGGAGACGACCACCCATCCCCCGTCCGGCTGCTCTATGGCCTTTATGTCCTTCCACCGGACTATTCCGGGGAACTGGGCGACGTGCTTGGACTCGCCCACTATACGTTCGGCCGCCCCACCCGTGTGCTTCGTCCTTAGGGTCAGCTGGGTACCCGGCTCACCGATGGACTGGGCGGCCACTATACCGACGGCCTCGCCCGTATCCACCTTCTTGCCGGTGGCGAGGTTCCTGCCGTAGCACTTGGCGCACACGCCGTGCGGGGCCTGACAGTACAGGACGGAGCGGATATGCACCGTGTCTATACCGGCCTCCTCTATGGCCTTGGCCTTCTCCTCGGTTATCTCCTCGCCGGCCTTCACTATCACCTCGCCCGTGACGGGGTGATAGACGTCGTAGAGGGAGTACCGGCCCACTATACGGGAGGAGAGCGGCTCTATGATGGTTTCTCCCTCCTTGAGGGCCTGGACGGCGCGCCCCTGTATGGCCCCGCAGTCCTCCATGGTTACGACGACCTCCTGGGCGGCGTCCACGAGCCTACGGGTCAGATAACCGGCGTCGGCCGTCTTCATGGCTACGTCGGACAGTCCCTTACGGGCGCCGTGGGAGGAGATGAAGAACTCTATGGAGGACAGACCCTCCTTCAAGGAGGAGAGTACGGGGGTGGGTATGAGCTCACCGGCCTGTCCCTTCTTGGCGGGCCTCGTCATCAGCCCTCTCATAGCCCCGAGCTGGCGGGTCTGGTCTATGTTACCACGGGCGCCGGACATCACCATCATATAGAGGGGATTGAAGCCGTCCTTGTCCTTCCTTAGGTACTCAAGCATCTTCTCCGTGACCTCTTCGGTCACGCGGGTCCATATGTCAAAGATCCTCTGCTGCTTCTCGGCGTGGGTTATCTTACCCTGGGCGTGGAGCCTCTCAACCTGCTCTATCTCCTTGAAGGCCTTCTTGATTATCTTCTCCTTCTCCGGCGGGACGATGACATCGTCTATACCGAAGGTGACGCCGGACCAGGCCGCCCACCTGAAACCGAGGTCCTTCATGTCGTCAAGGAAGTGGGCCGTCTTCCACGTGCCGAGCTTCTTGTAGATGCGGCTGACGAGGTTTGCTATGTCCCTCTTACCGTACTCCTTATTCAGGTCTCCGTAGGTGAAGTCCTCACCCCACATGTCCTCCGGTACGATGGAGGCGAATATCACACGACCGGCCGTGGTACGGACAGGGCGGATGGGCGCGTCTTTCTCCGGGTTGAAGGGGTTGCCCCTCTCCGGAAGCATCACCACCACGGGGTCGTTTACACCTACCCTTCCATTCTCAACGGCCAGCATAACCTCGTAGGGGTCGGCGAAGTGGGGAAGTTCCTCCTCCCTCTTGTCCGTGGGCTTCTCCTTCGTCAGGTAGTTTATACCGATGACCATATCCTGGGAGGCCGTAGCGAGCGGCCCACCGTGGGCGGGGGACAGGATGTTGTGGGGGGCAAGGAGGAGGGCGTAGGTCTCGGCTATGGCTTCAGGGTGGATGGGTACGAAGACGGCCATCTGGTCGCCGTCAAAGTCGGCGTTGTAGGCGGCGCACACGAGGGGGTGGAGCTTTATGGCGTAGCCCTCCGTCAGTACCGGCTCAAAGGCCTGTATGGACACCCTGTGGAGGGTGGGGGCGCGGTTGAGCATTACGGGGTAGTGCTTAGTCACGTCCAGGAGAAGCTCAACGGTCTGCTGGTGCTTCTCCTTTATGAACTCGTGCTTCTCGGATCTGGTGTAGGCGAGGCCCGCCCTCTCCATCTTCTCCTCAAGCCACGGCTTGAACAGCTCAAGGGCCATGTCCTTGGGCAGGCCCACCTGATGGAGCTTCAGCTCCGGGCCGACCACTATCACGGCACGGCCGGAGTAGTCCACACGCTTACCGAGGAGGTTACGACGGAGCAGCCCCTTCTTACCGCGGAGGTAGTCCGTAAGGGACTTCCTCCTCTGACCGCTCCGGTTGGTTGAGGGGCGGCGGAGACGGGAGTTGTCTATAAGAGCTTCAACGGCGTGCTTTATCTGGCGCTTCTCATTGATGATCATCAGCTCAAAGCCGCCCCTCTCGTATATCAACTTCAGCCTGTGGTTCCTACGGATTACGTCCCTGTAGAGGTCCGTAAGGTCGGTGTTGGCAAACTTTCCACCCTCCAAGGGGAGGAGAGGCCGCAGGTCGGGAGGCAGGACGGGTATGACCTCAAGGACCATCCATGCGGGGTTCTGGCCGGAGAGAATAAAGGCCTCTATGATCTTCAGGCGGTTTATCAGGCGGGTGCGTTCCGTGGGGTTGGTGGTGTGCATGAACTTGAGCTTGGTGTCCCTGTAGAGGTACTCAAGACGGGTTATCCTCTCCCTGCTGTTGGGGTCCTCTATGGTCTCGTTCAGCTCCTCAAGGAGCTTCTTGATGGCCTCGGCTCCCCAGCCGGCGGAGAAGGAGTCGGGACCGAGGACGCTGATGAGCTTACGGTACTCGTCCACCGAGAGTACCTGGCCCTTCTGCATCTTTATAGTCCGGACGGAGCCGTCGTCCATCTCAATCTTTACGGTGCTGGGGGACCTCTTGGGGTCCAAGATTACGTACGCGTCGTAGTTTATGATCAGCTCAAACTTGCTCTTGGGTATCCCCAGGAGGGTGGGGATGATGTAGGGGGGCATCTTGTAGAACCACGGGTGAACCACGGGGGTGTTGAGGACTATGTAGCCCATGCGCTCACGGCGGACGTCGGACCTCGTGACTTCAACCCCGCACCTGTCGCATATGACCCCTTCGTACCTCCGTCCCTTGAACTTGCCGCAGGCGCACTCGTAGTCCTTTACGGGGCCGAAGATCCTCTGACAGTAGAGTCCCCCGGGTTCCGGTTTGAGGGTCTTGTAGTTTATGGTCTCGGCGCTCTTCACCTCACCGGCGCCGTACTCCCCTCTCTCGCGACCCTTCCTCTCGGCCTCCGACCAGAGCTTTATCTCCTCCGGGGAGGCCAGAGAGGCTATCACGGCCTTGATGGTTTTCCAAGTGGTTGCCATATCTCCCCCTTTACTTTTCTTCTTCCCTTTCCATCTTCAAATCTATCGCGAGGGCCTTCAGGAACTTGGTGAGGACTTGGAAGGTGGCAGGTGTGGAGGGTAGAGGCGGTTCCGTACCCTCGCGGATGGCCTTGTAGGTCTGCACCCTACCCTTGATGTCGTCGGACTTGATGGTGAGCATCTCCCAGAGGGCGTAAGCCGAGCCGTGGGCCTCAAGCGCCCATACCTCCATCTCACCGAACCTCTGCCCTCCCATGTGGGCGCGGCCACCGACCGGCTGCTGGGTGATGAGGGAGTAGGGACCGGTGGATCTGGCGTGAATCTTGTCCTCGGCCATGTGGATCAGCTTCATTATATACATTGACCCGACGGTGACGGGGTAGTCAAGATACTCACCCGTTCGTCCGTCCCTAAGCCGCATCTTCCCGTCCTCCGATAGGCCGGCCAACTTCAGCTGCTCCTTCACCTCCTCCACCGTTAGGCTCTGGAAGGCAGGAGCGGCGTACTTTATGCCCCTCTCCGCCAACTGCTGGGCGAAGTGGAGGAGGTCCTCCTTCTCCGCCTCCTTTATCCACCTCTTCAGGTCCTCGTCCTTATGCGGCTCGTAGAGCTTCATCAAGAACTCCCTTATCTCCGAGACGGGGGCCTTGCTCTTCAGGAGGTTGCGGAGCTTCTCCGTGTTCTTTATGGCGGCGTATCCGAGGACGGTCTCCAGGATCTGACCGAAGTTCATACGGGAGGGGACACCGAGGGGGTTGAGGACCACATCCACGGGCGTACCGTCCTCCATAAAGGGCATGTCGGCCCTCGGGGCTATGATGGAGATGACGCCCTTGTTTCCGTGGCGGCCGGCCAACTTGTCCCCGACCTTTATCTTACGCTTCTGGGCTATATAGACCTTTATGACCTGGCGCACACCGGCGGGTAGGTCGTCCCCGCGGCGGATCATATTGAGGCCCTCGTCGTACTCCTCCATCAACCTCTCGTAGGTCTCCTGTCCGTCCTCTATCGTCTTTATGACCTCGTTCTCTACGTCCTTGTCCTCAAAGGTGCCGCTCTCAACCACCAGCCTCAAGGGGTCTACGCTCTGGAGGAACTCAAGGGTTACCTCCTCCCCGGCCTTCAGGACCTCAACCAGCTCCCCGCCCTTTCGGACGTAGATGGGCTTTCTCACCTTGTGGCCGAGGGCTATGGACAGGGATTCCCTCAACGTACTCCTTAGGTCGTCTATCCGGAGGTTTATCTCGTCAAGGAGCTTCTTCTGACGGGGGCCTATTGGCCTGTCCTTGGGCAAAGGCTGGTCCGGTCGCACGCTGTCATCAACGTAGAGCTCTCCGGGTATGAAGTTCCCCTCCTTGTCGTTCATTCCAAAGGCTATGGGGTCGTCGGGTAGGTTCCGGGTCAGTATCTCAACGCCGATGACGGTTCCGTACACGCTCGGAGGCACCCGCAGGGAGGTGTTCTTCCACGGACGGGACTTCTCCCCGAAGATGGACATCAGGAGCTTCTCCTCCGGGGACAGCTCGCTGAACTTCTTCTCCTCCCTCGGCGTGTTCTTACCCACTAAGATGTCCCTCGGGGCCACCTTCGTACCTATGCGGGCTATTCCGTACTCGTCCAGGTGCTTCAGACGGGAAGGGTTCTCCTTGTAAGGCTCCGGCGTCACCACCTCCGGTCCAAGGCGGGTGTCCAGCACCTCGGCCGTGAACTCAAGGATGTGTATGGACGTTAGGAGGTCGTCCGTCACTATCCGGTCGGATATGACTATGGCGTCCTCAAAGTTGTACCCGTACCAGGGCATGAAGGCCACGGTCAGGTTCCTTCCGAGGGAGATCTCCCCACCGACCGAGGACAGGCTCTCGGCCAGGATGTCTCCCTTCTTCACCTTCTGCCCTTTCCTGACACGGGGGACGTAGTGTATGATGGTGTTCTGCCCGGACCTCTCAAACACCCGGAGGTTGTAGGTCTTCAGATTGAACTTCGCCCCCTCCGGACGGATCATTATCTTGTTGTAGTCTACGTAGGCCACCTCACCGTCCTCTTCCGCCACGACCACGGCCCCGCTATCCCTGGCTATCTTCTCCTCCATCCCCGTACCCACCAGGGGGGCCTCCGGGTTGAGGAGCGGAACGGCCTGACGCTGCATGTTAGAACCCATCAGGGCGCGGTTGGCGTCGTCGTACTCAAGGAAGGGTATGAGGGAGGTGGAGGGGGATATGATCTGCCTCGGTGAGAGGTCTATGTAGTCTATATGCTCCCTATCCACGAAGATGTAGTTGCGGCGGTGCCTGACGATGATGTTCTTGGCCTTCTTTATGAGCTTGGTCCGGGGGTGAATCGGCAGGTCGGCTGGGGCGATGCGGAGGTCGTAATCCTCGTGGGGGGCGACGTACCTCACCTCGTTGGTCACCTTGCCGTTCTCCACCTTCACTATCGGCGTCTCAAGGAAGCCGAGGTCGTTTATGCGGGCATACACCGTGGGGGATAGTATCAGACCGATGTTCTGGCCTTCGGGGGTCTCTATGGGACAGATGCGGCCGTAGTGGGAGGGGTGGACGTCCCTCACCTCAAGGGTGGCCGTCTCACGGGTAAGCCCTCCCTTACCGAGGGCGGAGATACGCCTCTTGTTGGTAAGCTCAGCGAGGGGGTTGGTCTGATCCAGAAGCTGGGAGAGGCTGTTTTGGGTGAAGAAAGCCACGACGGAGCGGGATACGATCTTAGGATGCACTATCTTACGCAGGGAACTCTCCTCGTCTATGAGCTTCTCACGGATACCCTTGGACGTCCTTATGAACTCCGTCCTTACGGCCTCGTAGAGCTGCTCTCCCACCCTCTTTATACGCCTGTGGGCGAGGTCGTCTATGTCGTCCTCCTCACCCTCACCCCTGTAGAGGGCTATCAGCTCACGCAGGGCTACGATGAAATCCTCCTCCGTGAACCACTCCACGTCCTCACCGGGTACCCCGTACCCCTCAAGGTCCCTCAAGTGCCTCTCAAAGTCAAGGCGGGCGTTTATCTTGTACCGCCCCACCCTTCCGAGGAAGGTCTTGTCGGGGGAGAAGAAGTAGGCCCGCAGGAACTCCTCCGCCGTCTCAAGCGTTGAGGAGGAGAACCTGATCGTACGGTATATGAACCTTATGGCCTCCTCCTTGGTGCGCATCTTGTCGTCCCGCAGGGCCTTGTATATCAGGGCTACGGCCGGGTCCTTGGGGTCAAAGACCTTCACCTTGGTGATGCGATGCTCCTTCAGAGCCTCAAGGACGTCCTCGTCTATCAGGACCGGCTCTATGTTCTTGTCCTTCTTGGACTCCTTAAACATCGGGACGATGATCTCGCCGTCCTCTGATACGACGTCCTCGGCGAGGATGTAGCCCTCGGCCTCGGAGATGGGTACCTCCTTCGCTATGTTGCCGATGGCCACCTTCACTATCTGTCTGGGGGTCTCAAGCCCCATGAAACGCAGGAAACGGGTGAGGTAGAACTTCCTCTTACGGAGGACGAAGTATATCCCCTTCTCGCCCTCTATCCGCAGCTCCATCCACGGGCCGCGGTAGGGTATGAGGAGGGCCTTGAAGATCTTGTTTAACCCCTCCTCGTCTATGACGAAGTAGATACCGGGGGACCGGTGTATCTGGCTTATGACCACCCTCTCAACGCCCTGGATGACGAAGGTTCCCCTCTCGGTCATATAGGGGATGTCGGTGAAGTAGACGATGTCCTCCCTCTCCTCCTCCATTATGCCGCTCTCGTCAAACACCCTCTCGGTCACCCTTATGTGGATGGGGACGGAGTAGGTCAGGTCCTTCTTCTTGGCGTCCTCTGCCGTCCTCACCGGCTTACCCACCCTGTAGTCGTGGTACTCTATCTCTACCCGCCCGGACGTACTCTGTATGGGGAAGATCTCCCGGAATATCTGGTGGAGGCTCGTCCGGGACCTGGGGTCCGAGTGGTCAAAGAAGGACTCCTCCACCTCGTACCTCAAAGAGCCGAGCCTGTTGGCTACGGCTTCGTGGAACTCCCCAAGCGAATCCTTAGACAGGCCTACGAATCCGACCTTCGCCTCGTACGGAGAGGCGTACTGGCTCGCTATTTCAAAGATCTCCTTTATCTCCTCCTTGGAGTAGCTCCTCTTGGGCAGAATGATGTAGTGCTGCTGGGGCTTCGGTATGTCCTCCCTCACCACCTCATCACCGAAGAGCTCACGGAGTCGTTCCTCTATCTCCCTCGCCTTCTCGTACCTCTCGCTCGTCTTACCCTTGGAGACCTTGATGGCGAGGGCAAACCTATCCGTGAAGTCCCTTACGAAGTTCAAAAAGGCGGAACCCCTGCCTGTGGGACTCCAGAAGACGTTGAACCTCTCGGCCAGAAAGTCGTCGTAGGACTTCAGCTGCAGGGCCAAGAGGTACGGTATGTCTTTCTCCTCTATCTTACCTACCCTCACGGGTTCTACCATGTCCCCCTCCTGTTAAACGCCAAAGAGGGGAAGCCCCCCGTAGAGACTTCCCCTCGCAGCCTTATGCGCGGGATCACTTGAGCTCAACCTTGGCTCCGGCCGCCTCGAACTTCTTCTTGATCTCCTCGGCCTCTTCCTTGGAGACGCCCTCCTTTATGACCTTGGGCAGGCCCTCTATCATCTCCTTGGCCTCCTTGAGGCCCACACCGGTGACC
>WGAN01000058.1 GCA_015494805.1 Caldifarciminota bacterium | reverse complement strand
GCAGTAGGGGGTGTAGAGGACCCCGAGGTTGGGCGTCAGGGTGGTGAACTCCCAATGCCCCACCTTGGCGGACGTGCCGCTCAGGGCGTTCAGGAGGGTGGTCTTTCCGGCGTTAGGGAAGCCCACGAGGCCGACGTCGGCTATGAGTTTCAGCTCCAACCGGAGCCTCCTCCTCTCCCCCGGCTCACCGAGGGTGCGTTTGGAGGGGGACCTGTCCGTTGGCGTGGCGAAGTGGCGGTTTCCCAGTCCCCCCTTCCCACCTCTGGCGACCAGGAGAGCCTGGCCGTGTTCCACTATCTCCCCCAGAACCTCCCCCGTATCCTCGTCTATCGCGACCGTGCCGAGGGGTACCCGCAGGTACAGGTCCCTCCCCTTCCGTCCGTTCAGGTCCCCTCTCGCCGGCTGACCGTCCTCCGCCTTGTAGTACCTCTTGTACTTGAGGTCAAGGAGGGAGAAGAGGCCCCTGTCCCCCACCAGATAGACGTTCCCCCCGCGGCCGCCGTCCCCGCCATCGGGTCCGCCTTTGGGGACGTACTTCTCCCTACGGAAGTGTATGGCCCCGTCTCCCCCCTTCCCTCCCTCAACGATGATGGAGAGCCTGTCTATGAACCGGTACCTTCCCATGCTACGAGACGGTGCTGTGAAGGGCCTTCCGTATCTCGCTTAGGAGAGCCTCTATCACCTCCTCCTCCTCTCCGAATATGCGGCACCCGGCGGAGAAGTAGTGTCCCCCTCCACCGAACTTCTCGGCTATAGCGGCCACGTTCGGCCCGCCGTCCTTGCTCCTCAAGCCCACCTTCCAGTACCCCTCCGGGTCCCACTCCACCTTCATGGCCACTATCACGCCCTTTATGGAGAGGGGGTACTCAACGAAGCCCTCGGAATGCTCCCTCGTTGCCCCCACCTCCTCAAAGAACTCCCTCCGGACGACCATGTAGGCCACCTTACCGTCCTCCACCACCTTGAGGGTCTTGAGGGCGAGGGAGAGGAGACGGTACATCTCTATCGGCTTCTCGCGGAAGATCAACTCCGCCACCTTCCTCGGATTCACCCCCCGGTTTATGAGGTATATGGCATCCTCAAAGGCCCTCGTCCCCTCCCTGTTCTTGAATCCTCCGGTGTCCGTAAGCAGACCTGTGTAGAGGGGGAGGGCTACCGTCGGGTCTATGGCTCTCTCGTCCCATGTGCGGAGGAACTGGAGGATAAGGGAAGTGGCGCTGGGGGCCTCCGGATCCAAGAGGTCGTAGTGGGAGTACCTCTCTCCCGTGAGGTGGTGGTCAAACCGCACTATGGGGGCGTCGGGCCTCTCAAAGCCCGTCCTCTCCCATTCGCTGGCATCCACGAGGACGTACAAGTCGCCGTCGGGGAGGTCGGTAAGTACCCCCTCCGCTCCGGGGACGAACTGGAAGACCGTGGGGACTCCGTGTTTGAGTACGGGGTAGGCCTCTATCCCCACGTTCCGGAGGAAGTTGGTGAGACCGAGAACGCTCCCCACAGCATCCCCGTCCGGCCTTATGTGGGACACTACCACGACCCTACCGTGCTTCCCTATGAAATCTACCGTCCTCTTCAAAACCGGGGATTATACTGGGGAAACGCCCCCTCCACGGCCCCTACAGTTTTATCAGCTCCTTCGGAGAGCGGGTCAGGTTCTCACCCTTCCCGGCCACCACTATGTCCTCAATCCTGACCCCGAACTTCCCCTCAAGGTATACCCCCGGCTCAACCGTAACCACCTCCCCACCCTTCAGGACGTACTTGGACTTGGGGTTAAGGGCGGGGGCCTCGTGGACGTCCATCCCTATCCCGTGGCCGAGACCGTGGCCAAAGGTACCCTTGAAGTCGCTCCCCTCTATGTACTCACGGGCGGCCGCATCCACCTCCTTGGCGGGTACGGGACGGCTGAAAGCTAGCTTCTCTATGGCCCGCCTCTGGGCCTCCAAGACCACCTCGTAGGCCTTTTTAAAGTCGGAGGGGACGGAGTTCCCTATCCAAATCGTCCGGGTCATATCCGAGACGTACCCGTCCACCCGGAGGCCGAAGTCCAGGAGTAGGACCCCCTCGGTGGGTATGGGGTTGTCCGTCGGCCTGGCGTGGGGCATTGCCGACCTCTCGTTCCCGGCCACTATGGGGGCGAAGGACATCCCCTCCGCCCCGTTCCTCCTCGCCCATACCTCCATCTCAAAGGCCAGGTCCTTCTCCGTCATCTTTCCCGGCTCTATGGCGTTCAGGACCCATTCAAAAAGGGCATCCGTAAGCTCCTGCGCCTTCCTTATCTTCCCTATCTCCCCTCTGTCCTTCACCGTACGGAGTTTGGAGACGAGGCCGGAGACGACGTTGTACCGGAGGCCCTTCCCGGCCGTTTCCTTCTTGAGGGCCTTGAGGAAGGAGGCGGGGACGCTCCCCTCAACGGCTACGGACTTCACCTTTAGGGAGGTTAGCTTCTCGGCCAGGACCTCAAGCAGGCCCTTACCCGGAGGCACATCAACAATCGTTATCCCCTCGTAGGCCTCCTGGCGGATCTGGGTCTTGTAGCGGAAGTCTACGAATACGAAGTTTCTCCTCTTCGTCTGGAGGAAGGCGGCCGTAGACCCCGTGAAGCCGGTTATGTAGCGGATGTCGGAGGATATCCACGCTTCGGGTTTGTACAGGAGGTACGCGTCGTACTTCTTGCTCCAGAGTTTCCGCAGCTCAAGGATCCTCTTCCAAGTCATAGGAGGGATTCTATACCGGAAGCGGCCCCCGTTATCCCTGCAGGCTACGGAGGTGTTCAGCCTTTACAGAAATTCCCCGCATCACAGGTGTCAAAGTTTCCGTCAATCGCACTTCGTACTCCCTGAAGGTTAGTTTCAACCTTCCAAAGGGGACATATGGGATGGGGTTCAAAATTCGTCATCAGGGGTACAAGAATCTTGAAGTGCAGTTTTCAGCTTATTGAAGTGTGAGTTTCAGTTTTCTAAAGCCTTACTTTCGGTTTTTGAATTTACGCTCGCCCCGATGGACATCCGAATACGTCAGGTGTCGGATAGGTGTATCTCTCTTACCTACCTTAAAATTCCCTCTTAGGCCGCATTAAAAGGAGGTAAAGGTATGCTCACCTTAATTGGCGTCATAGACTCTCTGAACGCCACCTTCGTAGGGGCGTACGCCTACGGCATAGCCCCCGTTTCTCCCTACACCCAGCTCGTAGTACCGGACAGGAGGCTCGCCTTCGTCCCCTTCGGTGGGGCAGTTGAGGTGATGGACGTCTCCAACCCCTACGAGCCGGCCAAACTCTCTACGATACACACCCGTGGTACGGTCCTTTCGGCCAAGTTCTACGGCGACAGGCTATACGTCGCCACGGGAAGGTTCGGGTACGAGGTCTGGGACGTCTCCGACCCCCTCCACCCTACGAGGGTCTCCCTCTGGAACTCCCCGTGCGGCATAGCCAAGGACATCGCCCTCCACAGGGGGTACGTCCTCCTCTCCTCCACCTGCGGCCTTACGGTCTTTGACAGTTCCCTCTCCCCGGTATTCACCTACCCATCGCCCATAAGTACGGTGCATCTCTACGGGGATACGGCCGTAGCCATAACCGACCTGACCTCCGAAGGGGATACCCTTATAGCCCTTGACCTCTCCGACCCCTCCTCCCCTACGGTTCTGGCCAAGGTGCCTGTCCAGGACGTCCTATCCTCCGCCTCCTACGGAAACTACCTCTACCTCTCGTACTCCTACGGTGGGCTTGAGGCCTACGATGTAAGCACCTTAAGTCGGACCTACGGCGTACTCCTTACCCCTTACAGCAGCATGAAGGCGGGGAACGGCCTGTTGGTGGGAGCCTACCGGTACGACGGGAACCTGGACTTCATAGACCTGTCCGATCCGGCCGTCCCCTCCCTTGACTCCACGGTGGCCTTTGATACTACGGTCGTAGGGATGGGCTTTGCGGTGGACCTCTTGGGCGATACGGTCTTCCTCTTCGGGATAGTGGACTCGGTGAGGAGGTTGGCCATCCTCAAGGGCAGCATCAGGCTGGCGACATACAACCCGGCGATTCCCATGTCCTCCATAACCTTCAGCGGGAACCATCTATACTACGTGGGCTACCCGGACAGCCTCTGCATCTTGGACGTTAGCGACCCCCACATCGTAAGGCGGGAGAGGTGCATAGCCGGTTTCAGGACGGGCCTTCCGGGGAACCTGATGGCCCTGGACACCCTCCTCTTCCTCCCCGGTGATACGCTGAAGATTTACTCCATAGCCGACCCCCTGAACCCCACCTTCCTGTCCTCCCTACCTGTGGGTGGTACGTGGCTCGCCGCTAGGGATACCCTCCTACTACTCTCCTCCCCCTCCTCCGCTTACGTCATCTCCGTATCCGACCCTTCCGCCCCCTACCTCCTCTCCACCCTTCCCGCTGGAGGCCCGCTGTCAGTACGGGGGAACCTGTTGGTCGTCGGGGACGCCCTCTACGATATAACGGACCCTTCCGCCCCCGCTTTCCTCTCCTCCCTCGGCCTCTCAAACGTCAGGGATGCGTACCTGTACGACACCCTCCTCTTCGTTGGGGTAGCCTCCGATATGGTCAAGGTCTACGATGTCTCCGACCCCTCATCCCCCGTACACGTTTCCGACATCTCCGGCACCTACGTGGACGGTGCGTACGACTACGTCTTCGTCCTCGGAAGCCCCGGAGGGTACGTCAGGGCTTACAGGGCCAGCACCCTTGACCTCCTCGGATATTACTCCTATCAGGCGAACCTGAACAACTTCCTTGAGACTGCAGCAACCGACCCCATAAAGCTCCACGACGGCCACATCTACGCCCTCTTCCGTATGGCGGGGGTCCACGCCTTCCGCTTCCGGCTACCCCTTAGCGTATCCTCAAGGCCGGTTGAAGGGCCGGGAAGATGCTCCACGTACTACGACGTCTCCGGTCGCAGGGTGGAGCCGAGGGGCAGAGGGGCTTACTTCTGCGTCGGGAGGGGCAGGGTTGAGAAGGTCGTAATAGTCCGGTAGGCCACCCGTAAAATCCCGCCTATGGCCGTTCCGAAAGAGGTAAAGGAGGAGGTTGAGCGACTGCGGGAGTTGATCCGCAAGTACGACTACTATTACTACGTCTTGAACAACCCGTTGGTCTCGGATGCCGAGTACGACGAGCTGAAGCGTCGCCTGATGGAGTTAGAGCAGAGGTACCCGGAGCTGATAACGCCCGACTCGCCGACGCAGAGGGTGGGGGCGCCACCCCGGAGGGAGTTCCCACAGGCCAGACACAACGTCCCCATGCTCTCCTTGGACGACGCCCGGAACGAGCAGGAGATACGGGAGAGGCTCCGCCGGATAAGGGAACTGGCCGGTGGGGAGGTGGAGTTCTGCGTTGAGCCGAAGTTTGACGGCACCTCCCTTGAGCTGGTTTATGAGAAGGGGGTACTGGTGAGGGCAATAACCCGCGGGGACGGCTACGTAGGGGAGGACGTCACGCCCAACGCCCGGACGATAAGGACTGTCCCCTTGAGGCTCTTTGAGGACGTCTCCATAGAGGTCCGGGGCGAGGTGGTGATGCCGAAGAAGGCCTTTCAGGAGCTGAACAGGAGGCTGATAGAGGAGGGGCAGAGGCCCTTCGCCAACCCTCGGAACGCCGCAGCCGGCTCCCTGATGCAGCTGGACCCCCGCATAACCGCCCAGAGGCCCCTTGACTTCATCGTCTGGGGCTTCGGGAAGAGCGAGATAGAGTTCAAGAAGCAGTCAGAGTTCTTGAAAAAGGCCAAAGAGTTGGGCTTTAAGGCCCCGGACCCGTTCGTGACCAAAGACGACGAGGAGATAATCCGCCACTACAGGGAGTGGGAGGCGAAGAGGGACTCCTACGAGTACGAGCTGGACGGCCTAGTTATAAAGGTAAACGACATCTCCCTGTGGGACAAGCTCGGATACACGGCGAGGGCGCCGAGGTGGGCCTTCGCCGCCAAGTTCAAGCCGAGGGAGAGGACCACCCGGCTCCTGAACGTCGTATGGCAGGTGGGGAGGACGGGGATAATCACCCCGGTGGCCGAGCTGGAACCGGTTGAGATAGGGGGAGCGATAGTCTCAAGGGCCACCCTCCACAACGTTGAGATACTGAAAAAACTCGGGGTGATGATAGGGGACTGGGTGGTGGTCTCAAGGGCCGGGGACGTGATACCCCAGATAATAAAGCCCCTCCCGGAGAGGAGGACGGGGAAGGAGAGGCCCGTACCCATCCCCGACAGGTGTCCGGTGTGCGGCGGTGAGGTGGTCCAGGAAGGACCCTACCTCAAGTGCGTGAACGCCTCCTGCCCCGCCCGTCTGGTCGCCAGTATCAAGCACCTCGCCAGCAGGGACGCCTTTGACATTGAGGGACTCGGAGACAAGACCGCCCGCCTCCTTGTTGAGAGGGGACTGGTGAAGGATCTGGCCGACGTCTTCAAACTGACTAAGGAGGACCTCCTGAAGCTCCCCGGCTTCGCCGAGGTTTCGGCCGAGCAGCTCTATCTGGCCATACAGAGGGCCAAGAAGGTGCCTTACCACCGCTTCATCTACGCCCTCGGAATCCCATCGGTGGGACAGGCGACGGCCAAACTCCTCGCCCAACACTTCCCCCGACTTGAGGACCTGATGAGGGCCACCAAGGAGGACCTGATGAGGATAAAGGGGATAGGACCGGAGACGGCTAACGCCATAGTCAAGTACTTCCAGGACGAGCATAACCGCCGAACCATCCGGAAGATGTTTGAGTACGGGGTTGAGATCCTCTACGAAGAGGAGGAGAAAGGCCCCCTCGCCGGCAAGATATTCGTCTTCACAGGGGAACTGGACTGCTGTCCGAGGAGCAAGGCCAAGAAGATGGTTGAGGAGTTGGGTGGGAGCGTCGCCAACAGCGTATCCCGGAAGATAACCTACCTCGTCGTGGGCAAGAACCCCGGCTCCAAGCTCCAGAAGGCTCGGAGGTACGGGATCCCCACCCTGACGGAGGAGGAGTTCCTGAAGATGCTTGAGGAGGCGAGGGCGAGCGGCGGATGAGGAACCGACCCGTGGAAATCGGGGAGACGTGCGGAACTTCTGCGGTATAATACCCTCCCATGTTCCTCCTCGCCTACATCGGAATAGCGAGGGTGTCGGTTGATACCCTCAACGGCAACAACGTTGTAAGGTGGGCCTACTCCGGTGCAAAGGTGGATTCGGTAAAGATATTCCGGGCGGACTCCTCCCATCCCAAGGAGACTCCCCTGCTTCTGGGGGTACTCGGTCCCAACGATACCGCCTTTACCGACACCCTCGGAGGGCGGGCCGAGTACGTCCTAAGGACCTTCTTCGGCTCCGACAGTAGCGACACCGACTGGATAGGCGTTGGCCAGACCGTGGAGGTCTCGCCGAAACAGAGGAAGGAGGCCCCTCCGCCTCCACCGAAGGCGGAGAAAACGGAGGTGAAGAGGGGAGGTATAAACGCCTTCTTTGACACTAAGAAGACTA
>WGAN01000057.1 GCA_015494805.1 Caldifarciminota bacterium | reverse complement strand
CCAACGGAAAGATGAACCTGTCGGTGGAGGACGTAGGGGGGGAGGTCCTCCTGATACCCAACTTCACCCTCGCGGGGGATGCCCGGAAGGGCAACAGGCCGAGCTTCGGTAGGGCGAAACCCCCGGAGGAGGCGAGGGAGATGTTCCTCAAGCTGTGCGAAGATATGGCGTCTTACGTACCGGTGAAGCGCGGGGAGTTCGGCGCCCATATGTTTGTGGAGTCGGAGAACGATGGTCCAGTAAATATCGTAGTCAGGTTCTAAAGATTATAGTCCATCCGAAGGGCGACCTTAAAATAGGCGTTGGTATGTTGTTTCTCTACGCCGTTGGGTTGAACTTGCCGACAACGTGCGAAACCAAGGAGGAGACCCCGAAACTCCGAGACAAGTTCGTGGCCTGCCGTATAGGGGACAGGGATGCTGTGGCTTACCTGAAGAAAGAAGGCGAAGACAACTCGTCCTGTGCGTTCGGTTTCATCGTCGGCTCCCTCGTAGGGGCAACGGACCTTATAGCGTTGCTGCCCTTCTTCGCATTTACGGACATACCGGCCTCGCCGTTCCCGTTTGAGGAGATAGGGACATCTCCCGTAATTGACGCCGCGGAGATGGGGGTGTTCGCGGCCTTCTACCACGGCTCCTTCGCCTCCCTCGCCTTCCTATCCCCCTTCTTGGTGAACGGTGCCTACCCCAGGGAGGGTGACGTCCTCAAGGATCCGGACCTGCAGGTCGCGTACTCCCGGTGCTACTGGAAGCGGATGGAGAGGGAGAGGAGGAAGAACTTCGTTAAGGGCCTCCTTATGGGCTGCGCCTTTTCGTCCGTCCCCATCCTCATCCTCGGCCTGGGCGTTAGGGAACTCCTCCCCTACCCCGAATGACGGGCCTCAATCCACCAGTTCCAAAAGCATATCCTTGGCGTACTTGTTGACGTTTATTACCTTCACCTTCACCCTGTCGCCGAGGGTCAGCCTGAAGCTCTCCTTGCCACGGAACACCATAACGCTGTACTCACTTGGAATAGGGACGACTCGGCCCTTGATGGTGTGGTAGGGGACGTACCCCTCGGCCAGATGCTCCGTTATCTGGACGAAGAGGCTCTCGGACGATACGCCCGTTATTATCCCCTCATACACCTCACCCACCTTGTCCTGCATGAACTCGTATATCTTGAGCCTCCAGAGTTCCCACTCGGCATCCTCCGCCAGTCGCTCCCTTTCCGACAGGTACTTACCGAGGGACACCAACTCCTCGTGGGTGTATAGGGACTTACGGCCGTTTATCAACTGCCAGAGCTGCCGGTGGGCTATGAGGTCGGGGTAGCGGCGTATGGGACTGGTGAAGTGGAGGTAGTTCTTGAGGGCCAGCCCGAAGTGGCCTACGTTGATGGGTGAGTACTCCGCCCTCGCCATACTGCGGAGCAGGAGGTAGTTCATAAGGGTCTCCTCCGGTCTCCCCCTGAACTGCCTCACGACCTCCGACAGGAACTTGGGGGTTATGCGGCGGTGCCTGAAGGACCTGCCGAGGAGCCTCTCGGCTAAGGCTATGAACCTCTTCACCTTCTTCGGATCCGGCCTGTCGTGGACGCGGTAGAGTACCGGCCACTCGTTCTTCTGCATATAGGTAGCGACGACCATGTTGGCCACTATCATAAGTTCCTCAACTATCTTGTGGCTCCAAAGCCTCTCCTTGGGGGAGACCATAACGACCTTCCCGTCCTCAAGGAAGAACTCCGCCTCCGGCAGGTCAAAGTCTATGCTTCCCCTCTCCTCCCTCTTGGCCCTCAAGACCTCGGCGAGGGCGCTGGCCTCCTTGAGGGTGCGTCTGACACCGGCGAGGGCCTGTCCGTAGATGACGGTTTCGGGATCCGAGGGGTCCTCCCCTTCCAACATCCTCTCCGCATCCTCGTACGTCAGGCGCGCCCAGGACTTTATGATGCTCCGGTAGAACTTGGCCGTTCTCGTGAGGACCCTCCCGTCGCGGGTTATCTTCACCTCAACCGTGAAGGTGTATTTTGGTCTTCCGGGGAGGAGGGAGGCGAGGTCGTCCGAAAGCTTCGGAGGGAACATGGGGATCACCCGGTCTATCAGATAGACGCTCGTCCCCCTCTTGAGGGCCTCCCTGTCAAGGGCGCTCCCCTTCCTGACCCAGAAGGATACGTCGGCTATATGCACTTTGAGGATCCAACCCTTGGCGTACCTTTCAACGTATATGGCGTCGTCGTAATCCTTGGCCCTCTTCGGGTCTATGGTTATGGTATGCTCCTCCCTCAAGTCGGCTCTCCCACCGACTCCCCCCATTTCCAAGGCCTCCACCTCCTTCAGGACGCGTCGGGGGAACTTGGTAGGGAGGGAGTACTTCAGCTCTATTAAGCGGTAATCGTCGGGATTGACCTCGTAGATCTCCCAGACGCCGTCCCTCCTGCGGAGTATCACCCTCGTACCCCGCTTTAACCTCTGCCCCCTCTTCATCTTAACCCGTACGGTACCGAGGCGTGGGTCGTCCGTCAGTACCATCCCCCTGCCGATGTAGGTTCCCCCGATGTATATCAACCCGTGCTTCACCACCCTAAGGACCTTCCCCTCCGGAAGTTCCCCCTTACTCTCCGGGAAGACCAGGACCTCCACCTCGTCCCCGCTCAAGGCGTCCCCTGTCTCTTATACACATCTGACGCTG
>WGAN01000056.1 GCA_015494805.1 Caldifarciminota bacterium | reverse complement strand
GTCTCGGCGTCATATACGAAGCCCTTCACCAGATTGACCGGTTCGGGTATGACCTTCCTCTGGGCGGGGGTCAGGGACTTCCTCTCCGGTATCTTCGCCCTGTAGAGGTGGTATATCCTTACGCCGCTCTTCGGGTCTATGGAGTCCACCCGCGAGACGTATATCCAGTCGGAGGCGGCCGGTATGGAGAGGAAGATGTCGTCCTCGTGGGTGTTGTATGGCAGGCCGAGGTTCCGGGCCTTAGAGAACCTCCTTTCGGACACCCTCTTGGCGACGAAGACGTCGTACCCTCCGAAGCTGGGCCATCCGTTGGAGGCGAAGTAGAGGGTCTTACCGTCGGGATGGATGAAGGGGGACAGCTCGTTCCCCGGCGTGTTTACGTTCGGGCCGAGGTTTATAGGCTCGGACCAGGTGCTGTCGTCCTTGCGGATGCACATCCATATGTCCATACCCCCGTACCCACCGGGGCGGGTGGAGGCGAAGAAGAGGTACTTATCGTCGGCCGTTATGGTGGCCTGTCCGTCCCAAAAACGGCTGTTCGGCGGTGAGCCGAGGTTCTTGGGGTCCCCCCAGTTCCCCCACCCGGAGCCTATCCTCTCCGACTTGAAGATGTCCATGTTCCCGTACCCCTGACGGATCCCCCCCTTACGCATGGGGAGGGTGGGATGGGGGGCCGATGGGTAGGTCAGGAGGATGGTACGGTTGTTAGCCGTTATGCCGCTCGCTCCCTCCGAGGACTTGGAGTTCAGGTTCTTGAGGTTCAGGGGTCTGCTCCACTTACCCCCTCTCCGGTAGGTTATCCAGATGTCCTCCCTGCCCTTGCCACCGAGACGGGTGGAGACGAAGAGCATCACGCTCCCGTCCGCGCTTATTACCGGGGAGTAGTCCCCTCCCGTCCCATCCCTAAGGATGTAGTACCGCTTTATGGGGAGGACCAGCTCCCTTATCTGCTCTATCTTCACCCCTTTAAAGCGGCGTTTGTAGACCTCCTTCAGCTCCCGGAAGTCCCTTATCTTCCTCTCAACGTCGGATTTCATCGGGAACCACTCCGGGTAGTCCGGCCCCGTCTCGGACAGGTAGGTGTTCAGGAGGCCCATCGCCTCGTCAAACCTGTAGGCCCTGCCGTAGGAGAGGGCGGCGTTCAGAAGCGCCTTGAGGCGGAAGGTGTCCCCGTAGTTGAGGCTCTGGGCGGCCCTGAAGAAGGCGTTCCCGGCCGAATCGTACTTCCCCAGCTGGTAATACACCCATCCGAGCTGGTAGAGGCTCCGGGCGTCCTTCCGTTTGGCGTACTTCTTTTTAAGCTCGTCGTACTTCCGGGCCTTGAAGAGGTTGTGATACCTGTCCCGCAGAGGGGGAAACATATCCAGCCTGCCGAGTGCTGCTATCAGTACTACCAAGGGGAAATTTTAACACGGAAAAGGGGCCGTGGGGCTACCTCACTATCACCCTCCTGACTCTCCTCCCCTCAACCACGAAGAATACGCCCCGCACTCTGGGCGGGATGTCGTGGCCCAAGAGCCTGCCGGCGGGGTCGTATATGGCTCTCCTGCGACCATCTCCGGCCACGGGGCCGTACCTCTCGGCCACACCCAACCGCTCCGGCCTCACTCTCATAACGAAGATGTCAAGGTCGCTGGACAGGGAGTTCGTGTAGCCGGCTATGAGGTAGTCCGTGGAGTCTCCCGGTATGACCTTCGCCGAGACGCCGACGTCGGTATTCGGGAAGTCGTACACCCGGCTCCTTCGGAAGGCGTAGATTCCGTTCTCGTTCTCCGCAAAGAACAGGACGATGCGGGCGTTGTCCATATCCCCCGGCTCCGGGAAGGGTGCCGTCGTATCGTAGGGGTCGTAGAACGGCATACTCGTGTAATCGCTAAGGTCCCTGCTTGCGGCCATCCATACGAAGAGGGAGTCCCCTACGCTGTCCCCCCATACGGGGAAGGTCTCCCACATGGTGTCGGGGGTTGCGGGGCGGAACCAGTGGACGGGTCTGGGATCCCAGTCCTGCAGGAGCCATACTGACAGGCCAGTGATGTTGGGGCCGAAGTAGTCCCCCGCGACGGTGGAGCCGGTGGAGCCGGTAAAGGTCTGGATGGTGTCCCGGAACACCGTTAAGGCGGAGAAGCCAGCGATGTAATCGCCGGGATCCCCTGTCCAGCTTGTCAGGGTCAGGCACCTCTCTATTCCCGTAGCCGCACTGTCCGTGAAGCACGTGTAGGGCAGGAAAATTGTGCCATAGTACCATCTGCTGGTCTTACAGTCTATGGCGAGGGTACCGTCTGGTCCTACGCTCACGTTGTAGCACGTGGCCAGTACGTTGGGTATGGTATCAAGGAGGTACCTGGCGGTGTCTATCCGGAAGGCTGGAGTTAAGGCCCCGCCCGGATCTATGGAGACGACGTAGCCGCCGTAGGTGGAGTCTCCGTCCGGCCGGTAAAAGCCGGCGCCCCAGAGGAGGTCGCGGTGGGGGTCGTAGGTTACCCCGTAGAGGCCCTCCTCATCGCTGGAGCCGTAGGTGGTGTCCCAGAGGACGTTGCCAAGGGTGTCAAGGCGGACGGCGAAGATGTTCCGCGCCCCCGGTGTCCCCTCCCATCCGACGGCGAAGTACCCACCCGGCACCTTGACGATGTCCCTCAACACCTCGTCCGACCCCGCCCGCCTTACTACGGTCTCCCATACGATGTTCCCGGTCGTGTCTATGGCTACGATGTAGCCGTCCCGGTTCCCCATCTGCGTGGTGTATCCGACCAGGACAACCCCCGTCTCCTCAACCACGCTGGAGAAGGCTCTCTGCTCCCCCGGACGGGGGAAGACCCTCACCCACAGGGTGTCGGAGAGTTGAGAGAGGATAAGGATCAGCATAACAGTGGTATTTTAAGGCAGAAAACGGTACGATAAGCCGGGGTTTTTTAGGACGCCATCAACGATCACGTAGATTGCTACGATGCATTCCGTCATATCCCAAGCAGAACGATTCCCGTGATGTTGGTAGAATAAAAATCAATTTGCAAATATTTCAATAAATTTGTTAATTACAAGACATCAAAAAATTACCGACAAGGGAATAGCCCTCCACCCGCACCTTACAAGAGATTTATGGAGCCGTAGTATCCTTAGGATGACGTTCTATCCATCGCCGGAGGTTGCACAACACCTCTCTAAAAACTGTGGGTTGGACTTCAAAAAATCGTAAGTCGCCCTTCAATTGCGGATTTTGAAGAGCATCTCCTACGCTCCACCTCCTCGGAAACCGATCCGGGTCCAAGGTTCCGAGTATAGGAAATTCGCTCCAACGACCCAATGAAAGCGGAGTCGCCTCATCGGGCGAATACGTGTAGCCGATGGCACTGTTAGAGATTAGCATAGAAGTGTCTCACCTTTACATAGATACGTTGAAAAGTGCGACAGCGGGCTTTCCAGAAGAACGGCGGTATTTAACCCACCTTCGGGAGGTACGAGATACGATTAGTAGAAATCCTATATGGGGAATTCCGTTTCACCGGGTCCTTGTAGGCTGCATCGTACCATCCGCCAAACATCTCGTTATCCTCCCTGCGAGTTTTGACTTCGTACCTTCAAGACAATAAATGATTGTAAGCATCAACTTTTAGGAAGAATTTTAACGAAGAATTTTAATATATCAACCTAAATCCTGTAAAAACTGTGCAATCTTCTGATGATATACAAATATTGCAACATCCGGTTTGATAGTGCATCCCAAGATCAGGTACGGCGCCCCCCGTTGAAACCCTGACGGAAGGGGTGGTTCTCGCCGATGGGACGCACATTCAAAAACGCAATTGAACTTAAAAGAAATAGTACTCGCATTTCGGAAAACTCGTAGTCTGACTTCAATATTGCTGCAATCTCCCCTACGGATTTGGCCCATCTATCGGCTCCTTGGAGGTCATCACTCCATATGCAAAACGCCTAACAGGAGCGAGACGCCGGAGGATGGGCCACCGTAATAGGGGAAGGGGCATCCACCCCCTCCCCGGATATTCTTTACCTGACCACGACCTTGCGGACTTGTCTCCCCTGACGGACGAAGTACACCCCCTTTCTCTCCGGCACCCTATCGCCTATATACCTGCCATCGGCCGTGTAGACGGAGGGACCGTAGCCACTCGCGGTACCCTCTCCCATCTCGGCCACATCCACACCGTTGCTCACCACCACCTCCTTGGGGGCGCTCCAGTCTCCCCATCCCTTGGCGGTGTTGTACCCCCTCATCTGGAGGTAGTATGTGCCGGCCGACAGTGTCAAAGTGTAGGGCAGGGATGTGATGTTGGTATCCACGACGGTGGCCGTCCCCATATCCGGCACAGGGGATATATCATCTACGAAGAAGCCGTTGGCCGTAGTGTAGGCGTCGCTCACGAAGCGGAACCGGAAGAATACCCACTTCCCAACCCAGGGAGAGAGGTCGTAAGCCTTCCTCACCCATCCGCCGGAGTTGCCCGTAAACTTCTCTAGCTGGTGGAACTCCCTACCGTTGGTGGAAACCTCAACGAAGGCGGCGTCGTAGTTCTCCTCTATGTCGTACCACGTCCAGAAGGTCAAGCTATCGCCGGGCTGCACGAGGTAGGGGTACTTGGTGGTCATATGGTATGCTACCCGGTTGCTGTAGTTGGCGGCGAAGGAGTAGGAGCCACTGTAGGAACGGGAGGAGGACCGGCTGAAACCGACGTAATCCCACAGTTCCATAGAGGTCTCGGCGTCGTCCGTACCGTAGGCGTAGGAGTTGAAGTAGCGGAGGGCGTACCTAACGGGGTCCATGTAAGGGGACTTGAGGGTGGCGGATACGTTGAAGGTGTTGGGTACGGTGTCGCCCACTACGAGGGAGTCTATTATCACCATCGGCTTGAGGTGGTTGCGGATGTCCGGGGCGTTCCGGAGGAGGGCGGCCAGACCCTCCCAGTTCTCCCTGACTATCTGGTCCAAATCGCTCTCCGGGGGTTGGAACTGCTCGCAGGCCTCAACCGTAAAGGCCAGCATAGGATAGCCACTCACGTAGATGGAGTGTCCGTACTCCCAGTCGTCGGAGTCGGCCGTCGCCGTATAACCGATGTCGGGGGCCTGCATAGCCTCGTAGGGGTTGCCGTTCTCCGTGACCATCTGTGAGGCCATGCTGTCGGCTATGGCGTAGAGGTAGGTGGCATCGGGTGCATCGGCCGTGGTATAGCCCCACGGGTAGAGGACGGCCCCAGAATAGGTGTGGTAGTTGACGGCAGCTACGAGGTTGGGGTGGTTCCTTACGAACTCACCTATGGCGGCTATCTCGCTCTCGCTGAAACCGTATGGACCGCAATACACGTTATCCGAAGGGTAGTTGGTGGTACCCGGCGTCGGGGTACAGTTCTCCCCCCTTGGGTCGCCGTTCGCCGAACCAGCGTAGTTGCGGTTGTCGTCTACGCCGTAGGTACCGAATTCGGGGAAGTAGTGCCTGTTCTTACGCCACATATTGTTGCCGAGGTCGTGGGAGTAGTGGTAGCCGTCCGGATTTACGAGGGGAATGACGTAGATGTCAAGGTTGTTGACGAAGTCGGTTATCTGGGGATCGGAGCCGTACCCCCTAAGGAGGGTGTCTATGGCAAACATAGTTATCTCAACCGTGGGCCACTCCCTCGCGTGGTGTAGGCCCGTTATGAGGACGGCCGGCTCCCCCTCGTCTATGTCGGGGTTGTCGGTTATCCTTAGGACCATAACGGGACGACCCTCGTAGGTGAAGGCGAGGGTGTCAAGGCGGGTAATGGAGGGGTAGGTGGTGGCGTAGGACACTAAGTCCGAGAAGACCTGCGAGGTGGTCCGGTAGGAACCCATAACCATATAGGAGTACTCCCGGACGTCGGGGACCACGACCTCCGTCCTGAAGCCGAGGGCCTTGATGGCGTCTAACTCCTCATCGCTCACGAGGATATCCGTCCACTCCCCCTTGGGGGAGAAGCCGACGACATCCACCGCCCTAAGGGTTGGACTCTGCAGCTCGGCCGGTGAGGCCCACACCCTCACGATCTTGTGCGCGTATCCCGAATGGAACGCCAAAAGTAGAAGCATGGTACCCGTATTCTAACACCGGAACAGACCCCGTTGCACCTTGAGGCCGCACGTCCCCCTTAACGAGATTAGAATACCCTCTATGGCAAAAGAGTACAGGTTGCTCCTGTCTTACACCGAGAGGGAAGACAGCCACACCATAGAGGCCTACGAGGCTTTGGGAGGTTATCAGGGACTCCGTAAGGCCCTTGAGATGGATCCGGACGAGATAATAGAGGAGGTGAAGAAGTCCGG
>WGAN01000055.1 GCA_015494805.1 Caldifarciminota bacterium | reverse complement strand
CAAACGTCTTCCTCCTCGGCCCGAAGCCCCACGTTAAGGTCCACCTCTACCTCCGCCACTCCGACGCCGCCCTCATCCCCTTCAGGCTCTCCCCCCTGATAGAGGCGATGGACTTCCCCAACAAGGTCCTTGAGTACTTCGCCCTCGGCCTCCCCACCGTCTCCGTAAGGTGGGAGTCCTTTGCCAACAACTTCCCGGACGTCCTCTTCTACACCTCGCCGGAGGAGGCCACAGAGAGGGTCAGGGAGGCCCTGAAGCGGGGTAAGGACCCGACTCTGCGCCGCCTTGTCCTCCCCTATTCCACGGAGAGGAGCTTTGAGGTCTTCAAGGGGATAGTTGAGAAACTCCATGGTGGAGGGACGTATAAAGGACTTTCTGAAGGGACTGGGCTTTGACGCCGTCGGTATAGCCTCCCTCCTCGGCTTCCCACCGTCCCCGGCTAGGGAGAGGCTCCTAAGGTGGATAGAGGAGGGGAGATTCGCGGGGATGGGGTGGATGGCCCGGACCCTGGACGTCAGGCTCTCCCCCGATAGGCTCCTCCCCGGTGCGGCCTCCGCCGTAATCGTCGCCCTTACCTACGGCAGGAGGAGGGTGAACCCCCGCCTCAAGATAAGCCGGTACGCCACCCGGAGGGACTATCACAGGGTGTTTAAGAAGCTCCTAAGGAGGTTCGTCAGGTGGGCCGAAGGGGAGTTCGGAGGCAGGTACTTCATATTTTCGGACTCCGCCCCCGTCTTGGAGAGGGAGTTGGCCACCCTCGCCGGCCTCGGCTGGATAGGGAAAAACTCCATGCTGATAAGCCCCCACCTCGGACCCAACGTCCTCCTCGGAGGTGTCCTGACGGACCTCGTCCTCGTTCCCGACGACCCCTTCCCCTACGACTGGTGCGGCTCCTGCGACCGGTGCGTACGGGCCTGCCCTACGGGGGCGATACTGCCCGATAGGACCGTAGATGCCAACAGGTGCATCTCCTACTGGACGATAGAGTACAGGGGGGATACGTTTCCCGAAGGGGTGGATACTTATGGGTGGATCTTCGGGTGCGACGTATGTACGGACGTATGCCCCTGGACCTCCAAGACCCCGGAGAGGGCCAACCCCCACCTGCGGGCCAAGGAGGACAGGTTCGTCAATCTGTCCCCCGAAGACTTCCTGACAATGGACGAGGATACCTTCAGGGAGAGGTTCGCCGGCACTCCCCTAATGAGGGCGGGGCTTAGGGGCATAAGGAGGAACGTCAATCACCTAAGAGGAAGAGCGCCCTGACCTTCCCCTCGTCCGTAAGGAAGCGGTTCCCCGGTGGCACCTCCCGGCGGAGCTCAATGGGTACCTTGGATGCGAGGAGGAAGCCCCACATCCCCGAAGGGTAGGTAGGTGTGAAGGACACGTAGAAACGGACGTAGGGGAATATCCCCTCAAGGATGGCCCTCGTCTCGGCTATCTGCTCGGAGTAGAGCATAGGGGAACCTACCTGCATCCCCACCACCCCATCGTCGGCGAGGGCGTCGTAGAGGTCCCGAAGGAAACCCTCGGAGAAGAGGACCTTGGCCGGCCCGACGGGGTCCGTGGAGTCTACGATTATCACGTCCCATCCCCTATCCTCCTTGACCTTCTTCGCCCCGTCCGTTATCTCCACCTTCACCTTGGGATGCTCCAGGTACCGCCCCGTCGGTAGGTACCTGCGGGCCACCTCTATAACCCCAGCGTCTATCTCGGCGACGGTTATCTCCCTTGGCCCGTACTTCAGGATCTCCCTGACGCTCCCCCCGTCCCCACCCCCTACTACAAGGACCCTCTCTCCCTTCGGAGCCACCGACATGGGCGGATGCACCAGGGCCTCGTGATAGAAGTACTCGTCCCTCTCCGTCATCATAACGAGGCCATCAAGGACGAAGACGACGCCCCAGAACTCGTTGCGGAAGACGAAGATGTCTTGGAGCTCGGACCTCCCCCTGTAGAGGACCTCGTCTACCCTGAAGTAGAGGCCGCTCCCGGCGGCATGCTCCTCCTTGAACTCTAACTTCGGCCTTTCCATATCGCCACCCCCGCAAACACGCAGGTGTATCCATCGCCTACGAGGGCGTCCACCCCAGCCGTAAGGACCTCCTTGACCTTCAGACCCCTGTCCTCCATCGCCTTCAGGGCCAGTCTCTTTGCCCTCTCCTTTAGGCTCTCGGCGTCCTCCCGGCCCGTCACTTCCATTATTATGCCTATGGCGGACGGGTCCTCCGGTACGGCCACGGCCACGGCCGCCCCTATCCTATCCCCCTTCCGGTCGCTGGCCATCTCGCCGAAGGCTATGGGAAGTAGGGAGCCTTTGGGCATATCCACCTTGGAAACCAACCGGGCGCCTGCGGGTAGGACGGAGGAGACCTTCAGGAGGTTGTAGTCGGAGAAGCCCGCCTCCCTCAAGGCCCGGTCAAAGGCGAGGATGTACTCCTCCGCCGTCCCCTTCCCCGCACCGAGGGTGAACTTAACGTCCCCTTCCATCTCAAGAGAGCCACACGGGTGGGTTCTCATCGGTTATAACCCTCCCTTTGGGCAGTACCTCCTTCAGGAACTTGGGGAGCTTGAAGAGGGCGGAGTGAAGCTCTGGGGTGTAGAAGCGGAGTTTGTCGGTGAAGGGGGCTATCCTCCTCCCTATCTCCTCTACGGGTACCTCCTCCGGGTCCCTCCCCTTGGTGGCGAGGGTGAAGGCCCAGTCCATCTGGAAGGAGAAGACGGGCGCCCTGAAGACCTTTACCTTGGGGAACACGCTTTTGAGGGTGACGTAGACGTCCCGGACGAAGTCGTTGTAGTAGGGGTCGGCGCTGGCGGACTGGACCACCAGTACCCCGTCCTCGGATAGCCTCTCGTAGGCTGTGGTGTAGAACTCCCTCGTGAAGAGGAGGACGGAGGGGCCTCCCTCCAACGGCTCGGTGAGGTCGCTTATTATGACGTCGTAGGTCTCGTCGGAGTTCTCCAAGTAGGAGCGGGCGTCCGCAAACACCAAGTTGGCCCTCTCGTCGTAGAAGGCCCCGGCGTGCCACTCCGGGAGGTAGGCCTCACAAAGCTTTACCAGCTGCTCGTCTATATCCACCATCGTAGCCCTCTCAACGGGGTGCCTTAGTACCTCCCTCAAGGTCGCCCCTTCCCCACCGCCTAAGATGATGACGTTCTTGGGGTCGGGGTGGGTCAGCATAGCCGGATGCACGAGGGCCTCGTGATACACGAACTCGTCTATCTGGGCGGACTGTATCTTTCCGTCCAAAAATAGGGTCTTACCGAAGGCCTCTATCTCCACTATATCCACCTTCTGGTAGGCCGTCTTCCCGTGGTATATGTGGCTCCTTATCTTGTGGAGATAGAGGAGGCTCTCCGTATGTTTCTCAAGGTACCAGGTCCCTTCAAGCATGGGCGGGATTCTAAGGGCGGGCGACCTCCACCCTCGCCCTCACCCTCCCCTCCCTATCCCTAAGCTCCAACGTTCTCCCTACTATCTTCAGGTACGTGAAATGCTCCATCCAGTCCCCCGGACAGGCGAAGAACCTGCCCCCTATCTCCCTCACCGTAGGCAGGTGGAGGTGGCCGGAGACGAGGACGTCTATCCCCTTCTCCGAGACCGTCCGGTCTATCCGTTTGAAGTCAAACTCCTCCTCCCGTTTGCGGCTCTCTTTTGAGAGCTTACTGGCCAACAGGATGCCGAGGTCGGGGTGTATCAGGGAGAAGAGGAAGTTCGCCCATCGGCTGTGGAACACCGCCCTCACCAGGCCCGACCTCCTCCCGCCGAAGATGTAGTCCCCGTGGGTGAAGAGGTAGCGGATTCCGTTTATGGTCCTCTGGAAGCCGTAGCGATGGACCTTTACCCCGTTTCTCCTCCAGAAGTCCCCCACCCAGGCGTCGTGGTTCCCGGAGACGTAATGCACCTCCTTACGCCGGGCGAGGGTTATGACGGTGGCGGTGAAGAGGGAGGCGTACTTGGGTACGACGCTCCCGTACTCGTACCAGAAGTCGTACATATCGCCAAGGAGGACGAGGAGGTCGTACCTCTCCCCCTCAAGGAGGGCCACCAGAGACCTCTCCCTATCCTCCGTGTTGTGGAAGAGGTGGGAGTCCGAAACCACTAATACCTCCACGGAATACGCATTCTAAGGGGGGCGGTTTCCCCAAGGTGTCGGGTTAGGGGTGGCGTATTGCTAACTTTTAGTCGTACTTCAGAATTGTTCTTCATTGTGTAATAATTTTTTTCAATTTTTTTGATACATATTCGGGGTCGTTTTTTTTTTTTTTTTTTT
>WGAN01000054.1 GCA_015494805.1 Caldifarciminota bacterium | reverse complement strand
TGGGTATCCCCTTGGCGTAGTCCACCTCCACCTCAACCTTTATCCCCTCAATTCCCCAATGTATGGCCGAGTACGTCTTAGCATACACGAGCGTATTTTAGGGAGGAAAGGGTTGCCGTTGTAGTCCGACCGTATGACGGTGTCGGTGGGGTTGATAAACGTGGTGATTACCCCGCAGTCCTATCAAACGGGTAAAACCCTACGAACTTCTCCTACCGTAGGGTCGCGTCCGAGTCATCCGGTTCTCAGTAGGGATTAGGAGTCGGCGATCTCCGTTTGAAACCCGTTCCAGAAGGGGATGAAGTTGAACACGATGTCGTTCAAAATCTTGCAACGGAGTCTGAAGTGCGACCATCAGCTTATTGAAATCCGACTTTCGGTTTTTGAAGGTAATAGAGCATCGGTTAGAACGCCCTCCTATCGGCGTAATACCAGCATTTCCCCCGTAAAATAGTGGCGGTGATCTCCATCATATACCCTCGTGATGATTTTGTGGCGGCGGACATCGCTCTGAAGGTGGGTATGGACGTAGAAAAGCCCGAAGTGTATCCCGTCCCCAAGTATCCGGGGAGGAACGATAACCTCGTATTCCAGAAACTCCGCAGGTCGGAGGCCATCGTATTCATAATGACGGATCCCAACGTTCCACTGGACGAGGACACCTTAAGGGAGATCAAATTCGCCATCTCTAACGGTAAGCCCCTGTACGCGATACTACCGGAGGGGGCGTCCTTTCCCGTAGACTACGCTAAGATCAACGTTCAAACCATCGTTAACTTCATCACTTATCGGGATACGGATGACCTCGCCGACAGGATATACAGGGAAATATCCCGGATGCGTGAGAGAAGGGAAAACGAGAACCTCGCCCTGGTCCTTACTATGATAATCGTAATCCTGATGGCCCTGATAACCATTTACACCGCACAGGAGTGAGAAGGTGCGTCCTTCTGTTGGATAACGACGTTCTGGTCTATCTTTTCAACCTCTTCCGGAGGGTGGGCAGGGAGGATAGCCGTAAGGTCCTGATGGAGCTAGTGCGTTTTACGGGGGCGAGGTGGGTATGGATACCAAGGACCGTCCAGAGGGAGTTCCTGAACGTCAGCAGAGGCTACCACCGCAGGGAGACTTTCCTTCAGTTTCTGGAGAAGGTCTTTCTAAATAGGGGTTTAGATTTCCGTATATGCCCGGTGTACGACGCCCGCCGTATAGAGGAGGTTATGCACACGTACGAGGTTGATAGGGGAGAGGCCGACGCCTTAAACCAGATGCTAACCCTTGGGAAATTCCCGGAGGTGGAACGCAAACTCATCTACTACAGGGCTAACTACTGCTTCATAACTAACGACAGGGACGTCCTTGGGGTGAAGCTCCGTCAGGGGAGGGTGCGTATCCTACCCTATAAGGAGTTTGCCTTGTTGGTTCTGGAGAACAGGGGGATGAGGATGTTAGGGCTGTGATTGGCTTGTTATCCCCCAGGTACGATGCGGTTTCCGAGCAATTCCTTGCAGGTGCCAAACTGTATCTCGTACCTTCTGAACCCCCGTTTCAACCTCCCGAAGGTGAGCCGCAGCCTACCATTCAAAATCTCGCAGTGCGACTTTCAGTTTATTGAAGCGTGGGTTTCAGCTCCTTAAAGCCTGATTTTCAGTTTTTGAACGGAACGGGTCTTTGCATCCCTCTGATACAACCGCAAACTTAACAATTTCGCTCCCTGTTTAAGGGAACTTTTGGTATATTTACAACTAATTTTTGTATGATTTCAATTTCTTCCTCACAAAAACAATGAAATTGTGAAGTGTAAGGATGCGTCCCGGAACTTGCGGGGTCGTAATCGGGTGTAATATTGAATCTAATGGGGAACTACCACAAATTACGGATTCTAGGCCGTTTTATAGGAGTTAAAATTTCGCAATTCAGATTTGAAGAATCTTAAAGTACGAATTACGATTTTCTAAAACGAGACTTCCAATTTTTTAAAGTTAGACCCACAGTTCTTGAAAGGGGTGATCCTCAACGTAGGCGTCAGGCGAATCCTCCGTGTGGATCTTCCCTTGGGTGGGCCATCAAAGTCTTTCAACGGCATTTCGGCGAAGGTCCCCCTTTTCCTACATCTCCCGCTTAAAATCCCCCTATGTTCGTCATCCTATCCTACGTCCATTTTAACGCTGGAGTAGTAGCCCGCGACGGCGAGACCTTGAGGGTGTACGTATGGCTTCCGGACAGCATTGCATCTCCCGTCCCCGTGGTCCTCATTAGGACACCCTACGACACCCTTGGCCTTGGGGCTACGGCCGCCGACTACCTAACCGGCCTCGGCTACGCGTACGTCGTCAGCACCTTCAGGGGGTACTGGGGCAGCACCGGGACGAGGCTTCCCTTCCTCGCCGACGGCTGGGGGGACCTCCAGGACGGGTACGACGTCGCTACGTGGATAAACTCCCAGCCTTGGGCCAACGGACAGATATGCATGGCCGGAGGTTCCGCCCTCGGCTTCGCCCAGTACTTCCTCGCCGGTACGGGCTTCCCCCTCACTTGCATCACCCCCTCCGTGGCCGGCATAAACCTCTACGATGAGGTCTTCCCCGGTGGGGTCTTCCGGAAGTTCATAGCAGAGTACTGGCTGACGGGGGTAGGGGCCACCCACCTGTTGGATACGATTGAGAGGTACTACCTCTACTCCGACACCACTCCCTGGTACGGTGTCAACGGCTACGAGAGGCTCTCCTACTACTCCGAGCCGGCCCTACACTTCACCGGGTGGTTTGACGCCTTCACCGAGGGGGCCATCGGCGCCTTCCAGAGGCTCCAGTACGAAGGGGGGAGCGGTGCGGCCGGGCATCAGTACATCGTTATAGGCCCCTGGATGCACGACCTCCAGTACCGCACCGTTGGAGACCTGACCTTCCCCCCGAACGCCCTGGACATATCCGCCATAACTTACGGCCTCTACTGGATCCTCTACCACACCCGAGGTGAGGGATGGGACTGGGATACGATGCCTAAGGTGACCTTCTACCTTATGGGGGACGTAAGCGTCCCGGATACCCACCTCTTCAACCGCTGGGTGAAGACGGACACCTTCCCACCGAGGGGAGGAACCCCCTACTCCCTCTACCTCCACCCCGACGGCAGTCTGTCGCCTACCCCGCCGTCTCCCGCAACCTTGACCTACACCTACGACCCCGACGACCCCGTCCCCGCCATCGGTGGGTTTGACTACATAGGTGGCTCCATAAGGGACTCCATCCTCTTCGGGCCGAGGGACCTCACCCCGTGGGACAGCCGGGGGGACGTCCTGTCCTTCACTACGGACACCTTGGACAGGCCCATAGCCATCGTCGGTAAGGCCGAGGCGGAGCTTTACGTCTCTTCCGACAGGTACGATACGGACTTTATGGTCTTCCTCGCCGACGTCTATCCCGACGGTAGGGCC
>WGAN01000053.1 GCA_015494805.1 Caldifarciminota bacterium | reverse complement strand
TCAACTATCCTCCGCATGCTTCACCTCCCTCAATGCTCGTGTCCCTCACCTTCCCACTCCTTCTTCTCAATCTCCGCCTTTATGACGAAGGAGTTGCGCACAAACACCGTATCCCCCGCCTTCAGGCCGGAGAGGACCTCGTAGGCGTTGTCCCCGGCCCTGCCGATGGAGACCTTCACGGGTACGGCCACGTCCCCCTCCTTACGGAAGACCACCGTATCCCCCTCAAGGGTATGGACGGCCTCCTTCGGTACGGCCAGGGGGACCTTTAAAGAGTCGGCCACCAGGACGTCCACGAACATCCCCGGTCTAAGGGAACCGTCGTTCTTGACGGAGATGATGAAGGGTAGGAGGCGGGTCTCCTCGTCGGCTTCGGGAGAGATGGAGAGGACCCTCCCCTTCAGGGCCAACCTACCTTCGGACGTCTCCCTCACGACCTGGGCCTCCATCCCCCTGCGTATCCCCTCAACCGTATGGGGGTAGGCGAGCGCCCTCACCCAGATCCAAGAGAGGTCAAGGACGTCGTAAAGGGATTCCCCCTTCTCAACCGCCTCACCGGGGGAGACGTACTGCCTTCCTACGTACCCGTTTATGGGAGATACGACGGGGTACTCCGTTATACTCTGGTCGCTTTCTATCCTCGCCACCACCTCTCCCCTCCTCACCGGGTCCCCCGGAAGTTTGTAGGTCGCCTTTACGATACCGGAGAACCTCGCCCGCAGAGTGGCGGCCCTCCTCTTATCCTCCACCACCTCACCGGGGAACTTCCGGCTCACCTTCAGGAAACCCGGTCCTACGATCCCCACCTCGGCCCCCGCCTCCATCACCTTACGGACGGGTACGGCCGTCTCCCCTTCCTTATGCTCCTCCTCTGCCGTTTTGTTCCCTCCCGTGCAGGAGAGGGCGAGAAGGAACAGAAAAACCGTTTTAACTCTCATTTTCACCTCCTTAAGTCGGCGTTCAACAAGGCCTCAATCTCGCTCAAGAGGGCGAAGGCCCTCCTCTTCAGCTCGTGCCTCTCGGTGTAGGCCCCGTAGAGGGCGTCAAGGGCGGAGAACACCTCCGTATAGCCCACGGCACCCACCATGTAGGCCTTCAGGGTGCTGGAGTAGGCCCCCTCAAGGGCGGGTATCTCCACCTCGTCCAACCTCCGCAACTTCTCCTTAACGGCGTTGTAGGTGCGGACCAACATGAGAACCTCGCCGCTTAACCTCCCGTAGGTGAAGGCACTGTCCGCCTTTGCCCTCTTTAGAAGGTACCTCGCCGCCCCGTAGTTTCCCCTGTTGGTGTTGAAGATAGGCAGTGGGAAGGATACGCCGGCGGTTATGCCGTTGGCCGGGCGGTCCCTGTACCTGAAGACCCCAGCCGAGACCTCAAAGCCGGGGAAGACCCTCGCCCCCTGAAAGCCCACCTCCGCCCCCGCCAGCCTTACCTTCTCCGCTTTGAGCCGGAGGGCGGGGGAGTTCCCAAGGAGGGTAAGGAGGCTGTCTTTTCCGGGTAGATCCGGGGGTTCCGGTAGGGTGTCCTCTATTCGGGGCAGATCCCTCGCTACCAAGACGGAGAGGCCCAATAAGATACCCTCGTACTCACCTTTGAGCAGGACTGTCCGGCCCAAAAGATGCTCCCTCCTCGCCTTCAGGGCGTCCAAGTGGGCGACGGGGAACCTCCCCACCCTAACCCCCCTCTCCACTATCCTTACGAGGCTGTCCAGGGCGGCAATCCTCAAACTTTCAACGTACAGGCGTCCGTTGAGGAGGAGGAGGTCGTAGTACCTCCCCTTCAGGTAGAGGACGAACTTGAGGCTATCCTCCGTCCTCTTAACGGCAGCCGCCCTCACTCTCCCCTCACCTATCCGCCTGTGGGCCTTGAGGAGCCAGGGGGTGGGTATCTCCTGCGATAGTCCAAAGATGTGGTAGTCGGCGTCGTAATCGTAGCCGATGGCCGGGTTGGAGAGCCTTCCGAACTGGTACAGCCTGCTCTCCTCCGCCTTTACGGAGTACTCCCATACCTCCCTCGGCGAAACCGGAGAGGACAAGGCCCACAGAACGAGGG
>WGAN01000052.1 GCA_015494805.1 Caldifarciminota bacterium | reverse complement strand
TTGGGTACGCCCATCTCCTCCGCCTTCTTCATTACGAAGTCTATGATCCGGTCGTCGTGGGTGGCGAACTCCGGGTATATCCGGTCCGTCATCTCCAACATCTTTACGGCGAGCTTCTTGTAGTTCTCGTCCACGTCCCTCTTCCTCTGGAAGGCGACGTCGGGAGGCTCCTTGTAGGCCCCCTTCACGAGGCGGATGTTCATCCGGTACTTCGCCAGCTCCTGTAGTATCTCCTCCGCCCTGTAGAGGTAGGCCTGTATCACCGTGCCTACGGGGTAGCCCTCCTCGTTCAGGCCCTTGACTATGTGGAGGGTGTCGTCAAGGAGGCGGCTCTCCTCCACGTCCACGTTTATGTATAATCCGAGGGATTTGGCCTTCTCCGCTATCCTCTTGAGGTTGGAGTAGGTGAAGTCCCTGTCTATCTCAAGACCCAACTGGGTGAGCTTGAGGGAGATCTCCGAGTACTCCCTGTGGGGGGCGAGGGCCTCCGCGAGGCGGAGGTACTCCTCCGTACTCTTCAGGGCCGGCTCCTTGGCCTTGTAATGCTCACCGAGGAAGGCCACCGTCGTGTATATGCCCTCGCCCTCAAGCCGCTTCACCACCTCCACCAGCTCGCCGAGGGTCTCACCGGCGACGAAGCGGCGGGAGATCTTCTTCCCGAACCTGTTGGTCGTGAGGAACCTCTCAAGGGCCTTGTTGTGCGACAGTGCTATGAAGAAATCTCTCAAGAGGGGCATTACGTTATTCTAACGGGGTAATCGGCCGCCCCATCCCCTACTTCTCAAACACGTCTTCAACCCTGCCGTCTATGACGAGGACGCTCCTGTCCCCGTAGTGGAGGAGTTTGCCAAAGGATGAGCCGGCGACGGAGAGGACGGTATCTACGGCCTCCGGTTCCCCCCAGACCTTCATAACGTCCTCCTCGCTCATCCCCCACCGCACCTCCCCCTCGGATAGGGTCTTCTCCCGGTAGAGGTCTACGAGGGCCTCGTAGTCCCCCTTGTAGGCCCGCGCCGTTATGGGGGGTTTGAGGTGGCGGGTTATCTCGGCGAGGGAGTCCAGATCTTCCACCTTGGCCAACTTCCGCCGGGCGGCCCGGAGTATCTCCCGGTAGGAGAATACCGCCTTCTCCCACCTGTCGTCAAAGAGGCCGTAGTCGTAGAGGTACTGGATGTAGGCCTTGTTAGCGTCGGCCACCCGCAGGAGGTCCTCCAGAGTGAGGTCGTAGTACTTGAGGGAGGTCAGTATATCCGAGAAGAGGTTGGACACCTTGGGACCGAGGGGTGTAAGGCTCATCTTCTTGCGGAAGGAGGGGGAGTTCAGGCTGTCGGCCATCTCAACCAGTACCCCGACTGGGTCCTTCTCCGCCCTCTTCTGCCACCTCTCCACTAAGGAGGCGCCGCACCCAAGGAGGAGGACGGCGACGGAAAGTGCTGTGAGCCTCTTCATCCCCGTTTCAAGGCTACGGCCGTCATCAGGAGGTTCATCGTTATGAAGATGCCGTAGGTGGCGAAGATCAGGCCCTTTATGATGTGGGCGTCCCCGACCCAAAGGAGGGCAGCGACTATGCTGCCACCCGTCCATCTCTTCCCCACCTCGGCGGGCCAGAATCCCACGGCCCCCCAGATCGTCACGAAGAGGGTGAGGGCGTCTAGGACGAAGACGGCAACGCCTATCCATCCACCGTTGGCGAAGTTGTGGGCGAGGGTGAGGGTGATGACGAGGAAGATGGACCACAGGGAGGCTATTAGGAGCCACCGCACCGCCGGAAGGGCGTCAATCTTCCGTAGGACGTAGGGTAGGGCGTACTGGAGGGTACCGTACGCTATTATCACGCGGGAGGTGAGCCACAGCCATCCGTTGTAGTGGAGGAGTACCCAGAGGCTCTGGGCGAGGAGACCGAGTCCTGTCGCGGCGTACATCCTCCCCCGTACGCTCTCCAATCCGAGGTCCAGCGTACCCTTGTATAAGCTTGCCAACCCTCCGATTATGGACGTTAAAAATACTACCCATTCAAAGGCATTCATAGTCTAAGTTTCACCTTCTTTATACGTCCCTCTGTACGTGGTTTCACCTTTTTAACGCTCTTCAGGTAGTCCTCAACGATGTAGGATATCCTCTTACCCGTGTCCCTGACGTCCCGGACGGTCTTGAAGACGACGTACTCCCCTCCGCCTTTCATCAGGTAGTCGTTCGTGGCTATTACGTAGGTGGAGTCGGGGTTGAAGGGCCTGCCGTTTACCTCAAGGATCCGCACCTTGGCGACGGGTATGACGTACTCCTTCACCCCTATGCTGTCGTAGGTTATGGTGTCCCGGAGGACCACTCTGACGGTCTCCTTGACGAGGGAGGAGTTGTCGTACTCCAGCTTGAGGCCGGAGACGACGAAAATGGCGTGATGGCCGTTGTACCCTACGCCGAGGATCTTCAGGAGGTCCCTACCCTTCACCTTGCCGTACATCAGGGTGTTGGGGAACGGGAAGGCCTTGTATATGTCCCTGCGGGTGATGGGGCCAGTCTTGAAGTTGTCCCTTATGCCGGCGGCGTTGTATATGGCAACGACGGGATGCTCCCTCTCCTTCAGGACGTCCTCCGTGTACCACCGCATGGCGTCCGTCACGAGGTTCCCCATGGAGCTTTCGGTGAAGCCTCCCCTCGTGAAGTCTCCGAGGGCCTCCGCCACCTTAACCCCGTATATGCTGTCTACCTTCGCCTCCCAGACCGTCAGGAGGGAGTCTATGTAGGGGTCGGAGGGTACCCTCTCGTCCGTCAGGGTTATTATCTTGCCCGTTATGTTTAGGATGACCCGGTTCTTCTTGTCGTAGAGTATCTCAACGACGCCGAGGTTGGCGAGGTGGGAGTAGGCTTGCACTATGGCCGTTGAGTTGAGGCGGGAGAAGTAGGGTGGCACCACCCCCGTGTGGCTGTGGCCCCCGACTATGAGGTCTATCCCCCTTACGGAGTCGGCGTCCCTCTTGTCGTGCCGGAAACCGACGTGGGTCAGGCCTATGACGATGTCGGGATGCTCCTTCTCCCTCACCTTCGGGACGAAGTCCTTTACGAAGGAGTACTCCCACTTCACGTCAAGGTCGGGCATGTTCTGGGGCGGGACCATCCCCTTGAGCCAGTGGGTTATGAGGCCGAAGACGAGGATGCGCACACCCATCGTGTCTATGACGACGTAGGGCCGTGCGAAGGAGGGCGGATTTCCGGCCGTATCAACTAAGTTGGCGCTCACCAGAGGGAAGTTGGCCCACTTGGCGAGGGAGTCAAGGATGTCCCTGCCGAAGTCAAAGTCGTGGTTCCCCACCGCCCCCACGTCCACGCCGATGTAGTTCATCACCTGCATGTACAACTTGCCCCTCGTCAGCTCCCCGAGGGGGTCGCCCTGGAAGTAGTCGGCTGCGTCCATAACCAAGACCAAGGCCCCCTCCTCCTTCGCCCTCTCCCTGTACTGCCTCACCAGGTAGGCGAGGGCGCGGGCGTTGGCGAGGGTGGGGGGAAAGTCCCGGTCCAGCCAGAAGGCCTCGTTGTAGCCGAGGTGTCCGTGGCCATCGTTCCAGTGGAGGACGTATATCTTGAGGGTGTCCCCCGCAGACAGTAGCAGAGGCAGAAGCATCGGTAG
>WGAN01000051.1 GCA_015494805.1 Caldifarciminota bacterium | reverse complement strand
CTGCTATCATCCCCGATGGGGCAACGTGTTCCCCCTCCGCCCGGAAGAGGCGGGCCACCAACGCCCCAAGGAGCAGGCCACCGGACAGATGGATGGGAAGGTAGAGGCCAACGGCGACGGGGAGGACGGGGATCCCCATCATGGCGACGGCTACGGCAACCGCCCCACCGATGAAGATGAGGTTCCAGTCTATCGTCCCGGAGAAGATCCCCTTCGCTATGGTACCCATGAGGACCCCCTGCGGTGCGGGGAGGGACTCGGAGCCGAAGCCGAAGACCTCACCGAGGAGGCTCACGACCGCCGTAATAACGGCGAAGGAGACGGCGATGCCCAGGAACTCCCCGACGTACTGCCACTTTGGTGTGGCCCCCACGATGTGGCCGGTCTTGAGGTCCTGAACGGTGTCCCCGGCTATGGCGGCGGCGGAGGCCACGAGGGATGCCATCGCGAGGGCGGAGACGAGGCTCCCCCATCCGAGGGCCTTGAAGAGGAGGGAGACCACCACCAGGGCGGCTATGGTCATGCCGGATACGGGGTTGGAGGAGGAGCCGACGATGGCCGTCGTGTTGCCGGAGACGTAGGCAAATATAACTCCCAACACCCCGCCGAGGGCGCCGCCCACCACCCCTAACTCCGGTATCAGGAGGCCCACCACAATCCCCACGGCTACGGCGATGGCCACCACGACCCACACCCTACCCCTCCGGAACTTCCCCGCCAGCTTCAGGATCACCCGCAGGAACTCGTAGATACCCCCGACGAGGACCGCCCCTGCCCCTATGAAGCGAATGTACCGGCTCCAGACCTCCATCGGAGACCCATCGTAGAAGGGCATGAAGACCCACCAACCGATGACTCCACCGGCCGCCACCATCAGGGCGGTGCGAAGCCCCACTATGGCCCCGGCACCCACCACGGCGGGGGAAAGCTCTGCTGCCACGACCTTACCCCAGATGGGGTACGAGAAGGAGGAGGCGAGGAGACCGAGGCTCTGGAGGAGCCTTATACCCCCACCGAGGAGCGCCCCCAGAAGCACCAGTACCCCCTTCCCCGACTCCCTACTCTTCAGGACTACGGCACAGGCCTTACCCTCCGGGAAGGGGAGACTCTCGTCCTCAACAAGGGTGTCCCTGAAGGCTATGCCCGCCAGTACCCCTATCGTTCCACCGGCGAGGGTGACGAAGCCGATGTGGTAGGGGTGGAAGGAGAGGGAGGCGACGAAGAAGGCAGGGAGGGTAAAGGCCAGGGCGGCGGCGAGGGACTCACCGGCCGAGGCCACGGTCTGAACGATGTTGCCCTCAAGGACGCTCCCTTTACGGTAGAAGAGGGAGAAGAAGGCCAGCGCCCCGACAGCCGCCGGTATGGAGGCCGAGACCGTCATCCCGGCCTTTAGAGCCAGGTAGGCATTGGAGACACCAAAAATTACGCTAAGGATGAGACCAAGGACGACGGCAACGGGGCTGAACTCCCTCAAGTTTCTACGGTGCTACCTTTATCCTCCGGGGCGGTTTCCTTCTCCTTGGCCTCCTGCTGTTGAAGTTCCTCCTCCGTCAGCTTCCGTATGATATAGACCGGCTCCCCCGTCTTGGACTTTATACGGCGACCCTTGATCTTGAGCCTCTCCATCGTGTAGCCCCGCTTACGGAGGAACCTCCTGACGGCCTCCACCTCGTCGGACTGGATGGGGGCATCGTAAGCCATCTCGGTCTTCCCCTGGGCCTCCATCAGCTTCAGGATGGCTATGGCCTTGTTTATGGCCCGCTTCACACGGCGGCGGCGGTAGTGGGCTATGTCAAACTGGACCTTTATGTTGGGCTTGCGGCGGTTTATGATGGCGGAGAGGACGTGGTTTATGGCCCGGAGGGTCTGACCCTGATGCCCTATCAGGGTGTTGTCCAGCTCCTTGATGTCAAAGTTGACGTAGTACCTCCCGTACTCATCCACGTCTATATCCACCCCACCCTTCACCCCCAGTTTGTGGAGGAACTCCCGCGCCACCTCGTCTATGAGGTCAAAGTCCTCCGTGTCAAGGAATATCCTCACCTTTGCGGGAGTACCTCTGGAAGGCAGCTGCAGGACCTTGTACCTTATCTCCGATATGTCCAGGGCATGCTCGTTGAGGTACTTCATGAGGGCCTCTTCAACCGTGGCACCCTCAAGGTCTATGTATCGTGCTTTCATGCAACGGGAATAATAAGGGCGAATGGGTTTTGAGTGGGTAAGCCGGTACCGTCGTATAATACCCTCGTGTTGCCAATAGTCTCCCTCGCCTTCGGCCCTGCGGAGTTGGTGTGCGACACCACCTGTGAGAACGGCCTCAACCACACCGCCCTCTTCGTGGATGGGGAGGGGCGGGTCCACGTGGCCTACCACAGGAAGTTGGGGGGAGTCTGGCAGGTCTTCTACCGGATGAGAGATTCCTACGGGTGGCTGCCACCGGAGAGGGTGGTCTTTACCGATACGGCTGACGCCAAGTACCCATCTCTGGCCATACTAAGGGACAGCGTATTCCTCGTCTGGCACGACTACCGGGTCGGCGGTATATCCAACGTAGAACTCTTCTTCAACGCCAAACCCATATACGGGGACACGTGGGCCAACGAGGAGAGGCTAACCTACACCTCCTCCGGTAGCCCCGGAGACAACAGCTACGTCCCCTCCCTCAAAGTCGTTGGCGAGAGCCTACGGGTGGTCTGGTACGACTACCGCGACGATCCGATGGCGTACGATGCCGAGGTATACACGAAGGTACGGGGACCCTCCGGATGGGGAGGGGATGTCAGGGTCAGCAACTCTCCGGAGAACGCCTGGTACCCCTCCTTCGCCTCCTCCGGGGACTCCGTTCTCTACGTCTGGGCCGACAACCGGGACGGCGGTTATCACATCTACGGAAACTTCGGCTCCGGAGACTTCCCCATCGGCGGGCCGGGGTACTACCCCGATGCCACCTATGGCCATGGGCGGTACGTCGTCGTCTGGCAGGGGGGAGACGGGAACGTCTATATAGCCTTCAGGGACACGGTCTGGCACCCACCCCGCCCCCTCCTACCGAGGGGAAACCCCCAGAAGTCCCCGACCGTCTCCACCTCACCCTACGGCTTCGTGGTAGCCTGGAGGGAGGATTACGGTCCCTACGACAGCGACATCGTCGGCGTCCTCCTTAGACCCGACCTCTCCCTTAGGGACACCTTCCGCGTATCCCAACCCGGCACCCAGGACCGCCCCAACCTCTTCGTAGGACCGGAGGGGTACGTCCATATGACCTACGTTGATTACTCCTACGGTTCCTCCTACCCCCGTATCTTTTACGTCAGGTCCCTCTCCCCCGCCGACCTGTCCGAGCGTCCTAAAGCTAAGGACAAAGAGATACGCAATCGCATCAGAGGTAGGAGGGTAATCCTGCGGGGGAGGTACGACCCCGCCGGGCGTAGGCTCCCCTGACCCCTTTAAAATCCGATACTATGCTCACCGTACTGATAGCCGGCTACTTCAAGCACCCCGAAACCGTCCTCTGGGTAGGGGACAGGATGTTCGTCAGCGACATCGGGGAGTTTGGCAAGAGGGACGGGAAAGTTTACGTTAAGAGGGGGAGGAGGTGGAGCGTGTGGGCCTCCTACCTAAACGACCCCAAGGGCCTCGCCTTCTGCGGAGGAGTCCTGTACGTCGCCGACGTCGACCGGGTTTGGGCGGTCAAGGACAAGTCCGCCGTCTTTATGGTGGTGGGGCCTAAGGACTTCAAGGCCCAGTTCCTGAACGGCATAGCGTGCGGCAGGGGTGGAAAGGTCCTAACCAGCGACACCTTCGGTAATGCGGTCTATGAGGTAAACCCCCGGAGCAAGAGCGTCCGCATGCTCTTCAAGGTGGAGAAGCCCAACGGCCTCGCCCTGGATCCCCGAGGCAACGTCTACGTCATAACCTTTACCAAGCCGGGCAGGATCCTCCGTTGGGACGGCCACAGGTTAGATACGGTCTTAGTTTCCCGCGACATAGACGGGGGCGATGGCCTCATATACGTACCCGACGAGGGCGTACTACTGGCCTCCGGATACGAGTCCGGTAAGGTCCTAAAGGTAAATCTGAACGGTACCTACTCCGTGATCGCCAAGGGGCTGCGGACCCCGGCCGGGATAGGTTTTGACGGCCGCTACGTATACGTACCTCTTTTAGAGGTCGGGGACGTAAAGAAGTTCAAGGTCTTCTGAAGCCAGGGGGCCGGGACCGGCGACGTTTTGTAATGGATACGTATTTTCCACAAAAATGCAGTACTTACTAACAAGAACAAACGTTTGAATGCCGGAGAAGGCCTCCTTTGACACTCCCGATTTCACGGCGGACAGTAAGGGTACGTTCTGGTTTGCCATCCGGTTAATGGGAGGATATATCACCCCGACGTCGCATTAGCCCGACCGCACTTTCCGGGGAACTCTATGCCGAACATTACGCCGATAGGACGACGCCCCATCCACCAAAAGAGGTCTCCGTATTACGCTGATGGAGGGATCCCCAACCGCCGAAATGGACGTCAAAGGGTGCTGATCTTAGGTCACCGTAGAATTCCCGCAGTTTTTATAAACCTCAAAATTTACAAGATGCCATTTTACGTTTTCAATCCGTGGGAAGAAGAGCTTAGGTGCAAAATTTTGCGTCTATGCCCGATGTCCGGCATTTCGCATTTCGGACACAAGGGGGCGGATCGTGGCCTTCAATACAGCTCCGGATCGGACTCCGCATCGCCCATTTTCCACCGGATAACCCTGTCCCGGTTTTAATGCAATTTTGTGAGAAAAGTGGCCCCTTGGTGGAACCGGTTGATTTATGAGAATTTTATTGCGGTTATAGGTGCGTTGGGATTTTTTATAATTTTAAGAAATTACAAATAAAATGTAAAAATTCAGTAGTTCCTTAGGATTATCGCGTGGAGTTCCGCACTCCGGGAATAGGGATTCCAAACTTTTGGAGGCGGTCCGTATCGCACGTGTTCGGTCCTATCCGCCGAACCCTATCCCTCCCACCGTAAAATACGCCGTTATGAGGAAAGTCCTTCTCGTTGCGGCTCTAAGTATAACTACACCGCTGTACGGTGGGTTTGCCCTCTACGAGAACTTTGAGGAGAGCGTCCCGCCCACCGGTTGGGACACCACCTACGCCAGTAGGTACGTCTCCTGGTATCAGCGCACATACTCGTACCCTCCGGGGGTTGAGTTCGGCTCCTACTACGCCGGCATAAAGGTGAGCAGCACCTACGCCTCCGATACGGGGGACGCCACCCTCGTAAGCCCCATCATAGACCTGTCGGCCATAGCCGGTCCGGAGACCCTATCCTTCTACTACCGCTTCAGCTCCGACACCTCAATGGGGAACTTGGACACCATCTACGTTGAGCTTGGTCCCGGCGGAGACTTCTCATCCCCCGTGGTACTCTACACCATAGCCCCCAACTACCCCCAGCCCACGACTATGACGGAGGTAAAGGTGGGTCTGGACGCGTACGACGGTACGAGTGTAGCCATAAGGTTCCGCTACAGGAACAACGACGACGGGGGTGTCCCCGGCTACAACAAGTACTTCTGGCTTGATAGGGTGATAGTCTATAACCCTTCCACCAACAACCCTCCCGAGATCTTCTTCCTCTACCACGACCCCTCCAACCCCGACAGCAACGCGTACGTTGGGGTGTATTACGCCGCCTTTGACAGCGACGGGGCCATAAACAACGTCACGGTCTATTACTGGTACAACTCCGGCACCCCCTCAAGTGTCAGTGCCACCGTTGACACGGGGAGCGTCTACGTCGCCCAGATACCCCCTCCGGACGCCTACTCCAAGACCAAGTTCTACGCCGTCGCCTACGACGACTCTGGTGACTCCGCCGTCTATCCCGTGCGGTTCTTCATACAGGGTTTCAAGACCATAGCCGAAGCCCGCGCCCTCGCCGACGGGGACACCGTCCAGGTTAAGGGGGTGCTTACGGCCAACACCTTCAACCGCCCCGACTACATCCAGGACAGCACTTCGGGGATAGCCGTCTACGACTACCGCTTCCACGACGCCTTTTCCATGCCCTCCGACCTCGGCTACACCGTCGCCGTAGCCGGTTACCTCCACACCTACAACAACCTCCGGGAGATCGTACGCCTCTCCGCCTTTGACACCCTGACCTACGTCGGCGTACCGGACCCCATAGTCCTGACTATAGCAGACGTCGGCG
>WGAN01000050.1 GCA_015494805.1 Caldifarciminota bacterium | reverse complement strand
TGTCTATCTTCCACTCCAATATCCTCTCAAATCCGAGGTGGGTGGTTATCTCCGACGAGGTGAGGTACTTACCGAAGAGCCTCACGACCGCCACCTTGGCGCCTGGGGCCACGCCCGTACTGTCGGCCACTATCACGCCGCTTACGATGGTGCCGTGGGGGAACTCGCTCTCAACTGGCCTTGGGTTACGCTCAACGGGGTCGTACCAGAGGCCGGACCACTTGGAGATGAGGTAGGGGTGGGAGGTGTCAATGCCCGTATCCATCACCACCACTATAACGCCCTCACCGTCGTAGCCAGCGGCCCAGGCCGAATCCGCCATTACCCTGTCAAGCGCCCAGGAGCCGGTTGAGGTCAAATCGGCGGGGGACGGAAGGACGAGCTGGACGTACCCGGCCTTCCGGTAGCCTATCGCCCCGGTCTCCCTCGCGAGGTCCGGGAGGAGGTCCCCATCGGTGAGGACGGCGACGGCGTTGGCCGTTGGCAGCGGTATCACGCTATCCACCCCCGGAAGACCCTTAACCCTGTCGGCTACGCTCCTTATCCGGGCCTTCAGGTAGTGGAAGAGGGCATGGGGGGAGTTCATCCTGTACTCCCTTACGTCCCCGTAGCGGAGGATGTACCAATCGGAGGTTATGAGGCTCAAGAGTAGCACGTGGATATTTTAAAGGATGCCCGCTTTAAAATCCCCTCCCCTATGAAGTTCGTCTTCGTAACGGGTGGCGTCCTCTCCTCCCTCGGCAAGGGCATAACCTCCTCCTCAATCGGGCTTCTCCTCAAGAGCAGGGGTCTGAAGGTCACCATCGTTAAGATAGACCCCTACCTCAACTACGACGCCGGGACTATGAACCCCTACCAGCACGGGGAGGTTTTCGTAACGGACGATGGGGGGGAGACGGATCTGGACATAGGGCATTACGAGAGGTTCCTGAACGAGGACCTCTCCAAGAGGAACAACGTAACGGCCGGGCAGGTCTATCTTGAGGTGGTGGAGAGGGAGAGGGAAGGGAGGTACCTCGGTGCGACCGTCCAGGTCGTCCCCCACCTTACCAACCTGATAAAGGAGCGGATAAAGGAGGTGGCCAAGGATTACGATGTGACCGTCGTGGAGATAGGGGGGACGGTGGGGGACATAGAGAGTCTCCCCTTCCTTGAGGCCGCCCGTCAGATGGGCCTTGAGGAGAGTTCCTTCTACCTCCACGTATCCTACGTCCCCTTCGTCCGTTCCGTTGGCGAGATAAAGACCAAACCCACCCAGCACTCCGTCCAGAAGCTCCGGGAGATAGGCATCCAGCCGGACGCCCTCGTCGCCCGCGGGGAGAAGCCCCTGACACCGGAGGCCCGCCGTAAGCTCGCCCTCTTCTCCAGCCTCCCCCTGAGGGCCGTCATAAGCGCCCACGACCTCGCCAACGTCTATAGGGTCCCCTTCCTCCTCGCCGAGCAGGACCTGGACGACCTCATATTTGAGAAGTTGGGCATAGGGATATACAGCGACAGGGACCTCTCGGAGTGGGAGGACTTCGTCCGGAGGGTGGAGGGGGCCTCCGAGGTGGTGAGGGTGGCCATAGTGGGGAAGTACATAGAGGTGAGGGACGCGTACAAGAGCCTGATAGAGGCCATAATCCACGCTGGGGCGCACATCGGCGTAAAGCCGGAGATAACCCTGATAGACGCCATAAGGTTGGAGCAGGAGGGAATGGACACCCTGAAGGAGTACGACGCCATAATCATAGCCGGTGGTTTCGGGAGGAGGGGCATAGAGGGTAAGATAGGGGCGATAACCTTCGGTAGGGAGAGGGGGATCCCCACCCTCGGTATCTGCCTCGGTATGCAGCTGATGACGGTTGAGTGGGCGCGGAACGTCCTCGGCCTGAAGGACGCCCACAGCGAAGAGTTCAACCCCTCAACTCCCCACCCCGTCATCCACCTCCTCCCCGGCCAGAGGGACATAGACCGCCTCGGTGCCACTATGAGGCTCGGCGGCCAGGACATTAACCTCGTTGAGGGAAGCCTGATACACTCCCTCTACGGCAGGAGGGTGATCCGGGAGAGGCACAGGCACAGGTACGAGTTCAACGACGCGTACAGGGAGGAGTTTGAAAAGAGCGGCCTAAGGATAACGGGGGAGGCCGGGGGTCTGGTGGAGGTGATAGAGTGGCCGGAGCATCCCTTCTTCTTGGGGGTGCAGTTCCATCCGGAGTACACCTCCCGACCCCTCCGCCCCAACCCCGTGTTCGTCGGACTCCTAAGGGCTGCACTCGGAAGGCACCCCTCCCACGATACGCCCTTATAATACCCGTCTCAAGGCGGCGTAGCTCAGCCGGTCAGAGCGAGGGTTTCATAAACCCTAGGTCCGGGGTTCAAGTCCCCGCGCCGCCACTTAGTGTATCTGCAGACGCTTCCTCTGTACTTCTACAGCGTTAGTTTTGGCGGGTACGTGAGCTTGGAGAATACCAAGTCGTTGGAAAGCACACTCAACAGGGCGACGCTCGTAGGCTCACCCCACTTTATGATGGATTACGACTTCGCCTATCACTACTACTACTCTGTCAAATCGTCGGCCAACGAGTACTCCTCCTACGTTATGTCCCTCCGCACACCCTCCTTCGTGTTTCCAACGGCGGTTAAGGTCGGCAGGAAGTTCGGTGGCACCTTCCTGCAGGTGGGAGGGGAGTTCTGGGGCAGCTACAGGGACTACGTCGGAGACTATCAGGGGGACGTCCTGACCCTACTGCTGGCCAAAGAGAGTTCCATCGTAGGGGAGTTCGGGTTTGAGGCCTTCTACACCCACTTCCAGAGGAGCGCCTACATTGGCTCCTACCCGGTGGATACGGGTAAGGGAGGCGGCACCGTAGTGGACTTCTACGAGGAGTGGATCTATCGGGACGGCTTCGGGATGAAGTTTGCCCGGTACGGTGAGGACTACAACCTCTCCGGAGGCTTCTCCTACATGTCGGCGGATAGGGTGGTCCCCCTGTTCCTGGAGTTCAAGAAGCTCCTCGGCAGTTCAACCATCTACTTCAGGCAGACGGCCTTCTGGGGTAGCACCATCCTGCCCCCCAAACTCCACATAGGCTACGACAGGGAGTTCGTGATGGGGAGGAGGAGCCTCTACCTGTCCCTATTCACGGGGATACTCCTACGGCCGAGCGAGGTCTTCGGTCTCAAGAGGCCCCCCATAAGCGGCCTGTCCCTCAAGTACGTCTCCTACTCCCCCTCCGGAGAACTTACCCTGATGGGTAGGGGCTACGCCACCAAGGCGGACAAAAACGAGGTGGGAGGTGAAGTCTACCTCGCCTACAGGTTCGCCCGTAAGTGGAGGCCAAAACCCTTCGCCGGCTTCATCTACGCCGGGGACGTGAGGGGTCCCTATCTGGGGGTCAGCTTCGGGACCCTCGGAAGGCGGTTCTACGTAGCATACTACCACGCGCACAAGGCGGTTTCCCTCGGTTTGGAGGTGTCCTATGGAGTTTTTGCTCTTTAGCCTCGGTGTAAAGACCACCTTTCCGGGGTTGGTGTCGGACGTCCTCCCCAAGGCGGTGGCTTTCCCTTCGGTCTCCATAAGCGCCGGGTTAGGTGAGTACTCCTATACGTCCGTGGAGATGGACGTCCTCAAGCTCAAGACCGGCCAGTACGAGATCTCCCTCCTATCCTCTACCTTCTACGTCGGCACCTTCGTCAAGAACTACGATATAGCCGTAGGCTACACCGTCTCCGGTGTGGGGATAAACACCCTCGCCATAGAGGATCAGGGATATATGGCTATCACACTTAAGGGGGGGTACGTCAAGAGGTTCGGTAAGTTGGCCCTGAACGGGGGGATGGTCCTGCCGATATACGGGATGGTGGCGAGCGGCAAGTTCTCCGTCATACCCGTCCCTCTACTCTACCTGTCCCTCTCCTATGGACGGTAGGGTAAGGGAGGCCATCCTGAACGCCCCGGACTCACCGGGTGTGTATATCTTCAAGAGGGGAGGAAAGCCCCTCTACGTCGGGAAAGCGAAGTCCCTCGCGAAGAGGTTAAAGGCCTACCTTCACGCGGAGGGGCGGATAGGCGAGATGGTTGAGGAGGCGGAGGAGTTGGAACTGGTACCCACCACGACGGAGGAGGGGGCGCTCCTCTTGGAGGCCAACCTCATAAGGAGATACCGTCCCCGGTACAACGTAAGGCTCAAGGACGGGAACCCCTTCCTCTACATCCATCTAACGGACGAGGAGTTTCCCCGGATAACCGTCGTAAGGAGACCCCCGGAAGGGGGTGAGACCTACGGTCCGTTCCTGCGTAGGGCCACCCTTAGGGAGTTCTTGAGGGTGGCCAGACGGCTCTTCCCGGTAAGGAACTGTTCCCTGAAGCTCCCAGCGAAGGGTAAGGTATCCCCCTGCGTGGAGTATCACATAGGGAGGTGTCTCGCCCCCTGCGCCTACGAGGTCGGAGAGGAGTACGCCGAGGCCGTGGAGGGTCTGAAGCGTCTCCTTAGGGGGGACGAGGAAGGGGTAAGGAGGTTCCTGTACGGTAAGATGATAGAGGAGGCGGAGAGGTACAACTACGAGGCGGCCGCCCTGTGGAGGGACAGGTTGAGGGCCTTTCAGGAGGTGGTGGGCAGGAAGAGGGAGAGGAGGGACCTGTGGGTGGTGGCCTCCTACGATAGGGAGGCGGTCGTGGTCCTCTACGTTCTCCATGGGAGCGAGGTGGGGGACGTATATCCCTTTTATGTCTCCGCCTCCATAGAGGGGGACAGGGGGACACTCCGGGAGTTTCTGTCTATGTACTACGCCCGTTCCTCCGATCCCCCGTCCGTCGCCCTCACCTACCCACCGTTGGAGGAAGATGAGATAGCCGGCGTTAGGGTGGAGCCGCCCGGTGAGGCGGAGGAGGAGGTCCTGAAGGTGGCCTTAGACTACGCCCAATCCAAGCTCCGCGACGTCCTCTCCCGTAAGGAGCGTACGGATCCAGCCCTCGTCTCCCTCCAAAAGCTCCTTGGCCTCCCCGACGTCCCCCGCAGGATAGAGGGCTACGACATCTCCCACACCTTCGGTGAGTACAAGGTCGCCTCCCTCGTCGTCTTCAAAGACGGCCGCCCCCAGAAGTCCGAGTACAGGCGGTACAAAATCAGGGAGGTCTCCGGGATAGACGACTACGCAGCGATGTACGAGGTGGTGAGGAGGAGGTTCCGGAGGTTGGTTGAGGAGGGAGGGGAAAGGCCTTCCCTCGTCCTGATAGACGGGGGGCCGGGACAGCTGAAGGCCGCCCTACGGGCCATGGAAGAGGTGGGGGTTGAGGTGCCGGCCGTGGCCCTCGCCAAGAGGTACGAGACCCTCCACCTGCCATCCGGTGAGGTCGTGCAGCTCCCCCTTAGCGACCCCGCCCTAAGGCTCCTTATGAGGGTCAGGGACGAGGCCCACAGGTTCGCCCTCAAGTACCATAGGACCCTAAGGAGCAAGAGGTACGGCGCCAGCGTCCTGGACGACATCCCCGGCATAGGGAAGAAGCGGAAGAGGATCCTCCTATCCCACTTCGGTTCGGTGGACCGCATAAGGTTGGCTTCTTTGCAGGAGATAGCCTCCCTCCCCACCTTCAGCCTCTCCCTCGCCAAACGGGTCAAGGATTACCTGTCGGGGAAAGGTTGATAGAGGCCTGTATAGTCCTCGCCTCTAACTTCCTGTGTAGGGATACGGACCTCAAGGGGGCCGACAGCCTCGTTCTCCATCACCTCCACCACCTCGCCGATCACGGGTACCCCTTCGCCCGCGCCAGGGTGTGGGTGTGGGGTAGGGAGTACGTCGCCCTCGTGGATAGGGGGAAGTTCTACGTCGTCAGGGAGGCGCTGGCCGAGGGTAGAGCCTCAATGCCCCTCGTCCGTTGGAGCCTCAAGGGGATCCGGGGCAGGGCCTTCAGCCTATCTCGCATCAGGGAGAGGAGGCGACTTTTAAGGTACTACGGCGTAAGGATGGAGGTCCTACGGAGAGACGGGGAGGTGGTCTTCCGGTTCGGGGGTGGGGGAGGGGAGATAGGAGGAGAGTTGAGGGGGGGAAGGGGGGAAAAAATCGGAGGCGCCATAACCGTTGAGGGCAGGAATCTGTTGGCCTCCGGGGTCCTTCTGTCCCTGATGGCCTCCTTTGACTCCTTGGATATGTACGTCTCCGTCCGTACCGACGTCCCCCCCCTCTACGGTTTGGGTCTAAACCTGGAGGGGGAGGTGGTGAGGGCGTCCGATACCCTGTCCCGATCCGCCCTCCTACTGCCCTACGTCTGGTCCTACCCCTACAGGTTCCTCTTGGGGGGTGGGTACTCCGGACTCCCCTTCGTAGCCGCGGGAGTGGGTAGGGTGGAGGGCTTCAGGTACGAGGTCCTCGGCTTGATATCCAAGGGGGGAGTGGGGTACAGGCTAACCTTCTCCTACGGATGGGTTTCAGGCTTCGTCTTTAGAGGTGTGGGGGGATGGCTTGAGAGGGTGGGAGGGATGGACCGCTTCAGGCGTTTGCCCCCCTCCGGGTACCTCTCCGGGAACTTCGCCGTCCTCCGGTTGGACGCCCACCTACTCCGCTTCGGGAGGCTCTCCATCGGTCCCTTCGGGGACGCCCTGTACGAGGAGGGCGAAAGGCCCCTTTACGCTTACGGCGTTTCCCTACGATTCGGTGGCACCCTCTCCCTCTTTCTCTCGGCCGACGGCTACGTGGGCTTTGGCCTGAAGACGGGGCTTTGAGGGGAATGGATTTTTTATGTGCCTTTACCCGACGGTTCTCCAGTATAATACCTGTGTATGCCCAAATATCCGAAACCGATAGGTCCGTACTCCGCTTATAGGTTTGCCGGCGACCTCGTCTTCCTCGCCGGACAGATAGGCATAAACCCGGATACGGGGGAATTGGAGGAGGGTTTGGAAGCGCAAACCTTGAGGGCCATCAAGAACGTCGCCAATATACTCGCCGAGATAGGCCTGGGCCTTGACGACGTGGTGAAGACGACTATCTTCCTAAAGGACATAGGGGATTACCCGAAGGTGAACGAGATATACGCCCGCTTCTTCCACGAACCGTACCCCGCCCGCTCCGCTGTAGCTGTAAAGGACCTTCCGAAGGGCGCCTTAGTGGAGATTGAGGTGGTCGCCCTGATGGGTAGGGTGCCGGACGAGGTGAGGGAGGGGTTGAGGCTCTTCAAGGAGGGGAAGTTCTACGAGTCCCACGAGTACTGGGAGAAGGCCTTCCGTAAGGTGGAGGGGGATAGGAGGACCTTCCTAAGCGGGCTGGTCAATATAGACGCCGCCCTCATAAAGTACGGCGAGGGAAACCTCAAGGGAGCAGTGCTGAACTTCACCAAGGCGAAGGAGAAGGTGGCCGCCCTCCTTCCCACCCACAGGCTCGTTGAGGAGCTCGGCAGGGTCATAGAGACGTTGGAGAGCGGGGGGAAGCCCGACTTCGCACCGCTGGAGGAGGCAGTAGAGGAAGCCGTAAAGGAGTTCTTAGATGCCGTTGAGTAAGGGACACGTCCTGGCGAAGAAGTACGAAATAGTGGAATTTCTGGGTAAAGGTCTGATTTTTGAGGTTTATAGAGCGAGACACACCCGACTTGACAGGGATGTAGCCTTGAAGGTCCTGATACCGGAGGTGGCGGCGGATCTGGAGTTCGCCCGCTTCGTCATAAAGACCATAAGGGCAACGGCTTCCTTGGATGCCCATCCCCACATTTCCTGGGTCCACGACATAGACAAGGATGGGGTTTATATCTTCTTCGTTATGGACTACCTCCCCGTAGACCTGAACGCCGTAATGCACAAACTGGACGTTGAGTCCTCCGTCAACGTCACCCTCGCCATCCTTGACGCCCTCTCCTATGCCCACAAGAACGGCTTAATACATAAGGACATCAGGCCGAGCAACGTCCGTTTCAGCGAGAGCGGTGAGCCGCTGTTGGTGGACTTCGGCATGGCGGAGATAGCCGCCCGTGCCGCCGTGAAGTTCAAGAAGACGGCCTACCTCCCACCCCCCACCTACGCCGCCCCGGAGCAGATAAAGTCCTTCTCCCTCGCCGATGAGAGGTCGGATATATACTCTGTGGGGGCCGTCCTCTACCATATGCTAACCAAGCGTCCCCCCTTCTCCGGGGACATCAAGGAGATATACTACCAGAAGCTCTCCCCCCACTTCCTACCGCCCAAGCCGAGGGAGATAAATCCAGAGGTACCTCCGAAGCTGGAAGAGGTGGTCCTCAAGGCCATGGAGAACGACCCCGAAAACCGCTATCAATCGGCCGACGAGATGCTCTCCGCCCTCTTGGACGTTCGCAGGAGGTACATAGCCCGTTTCATGCCCGGCCACTACGAGGAGAGGAGGCCGGAGGGGGCCTTTGGAATGAAGTACAAGCTCCGGGAGAACTCCCCCATACAGGTGGCCTCAATAGAGGTACCCTCCGTAATCCTCGTAAACGTACCCTACCAGATAACCGTCTCCCTCGTCGGCGATGGCAGGGGGAAGGTTAGGATAGAGGTCCCGGATTTCCTGTCCCTATCCGCCCCGGCCGTTCAGGAGGTTGAGGTACCCGCCGACGTCTCGTGGTACGTAATCACTACGAAGGAGAGGTACGGTGCCTACGATATTGCCATAGATGTGGTGTATGATGACGTAAGCATCCTTGAGTCTCCCATAAGGCTCCCCTTCCTCGTCCTACCCATAGAGGGCAAGGAGCGAAAGGCCGGAAAGAAGACCATATTCAACCTATTCGGCCTGATGGAGGGAGGATGAGGGAGAAGGCAATAGTTGTGGCCGTAGCACGGCCGGATGACCTATCCGAGGCGCAGAGGAGCATAGACGAGCTGATAGACCTCCTTGACACGGCGGGCGTAGACGTGGTGGATATAGTCGTCCAGAAGAGGCGTAAGATAGACCCGGCGTACTACATCGGTAAGGGGAAGGCACGGGAGATAGGCGAGCTGGCCCAAAAGTTGGGGGTGGATGCCGTCGTGTTTGACGCCCGCCTGTCCCCCAAGCACGTTCGCAACCTCTCCTCCATAATACCCGTGAAGGTCCTTGACCGGGTGGACGTGATCTTAGACATATTCGCACAGCACGCCGGCTCTGCCGAGGCGAAGATACAGGTTGAGCTGGCCCAGCTCCAGCACAGGCTGGCCCGCCTCCGGGTGGACCCCGGCGCCCTCTCAAGGCTCGGAGGGGGTATAGGGACGAGGGGACCGGGTGAGACCAAGCTGGAGATAGACCGCAGGCGGATACAGGCCCGTATAGCCCGCCTCAAGAGGAAGCTCAAGAAGGTGGAGAAGGTCCGGCAACAGAAGACCAAGCAGCAGAGGTACTTCTTCCGTGTGGCACTGGTGGGTTATACGAGTGCCGGCAAGAGTACCCTTATGAACAGGCTAACCAAGTCCCGCTTCAAGGAGAGTCCCCAGCTTTTCACCACCCTTGACACCTTTACACGGGCGGCGTGGATAAAGGGAGCTACCATCCTGGTCTCGGACACCGTAGGTTTCATCTCCAACCTCCCGACCGAACTGGTGGCGGCCTTCAGATCCACTCTTATGGTGGCAAACGAGGCCGACCTACTTTTAGTGGTGGTGGACGTCTCCAAGCCCGACTTTGAGAGGGACATAGAGGTCGTGGAGCGGACCCTTAAGAGGATAGGGGCGGGGGATAAATCGAAAGTCTACGTCTTCAACAAGATAGACCTCCTGCCGTCGCGGTATATGTTGGAGAGGCTCAAGGACAAGTACGAGGGGGAGGAGGTGGTCTTCATCAGCGCTAAGACGGGGGAGGGGATTGAGGAGTTGAAGGACAAGATATACGAGTACTACAGGCGGTGGAAGGGAGAGGTTCCCACCGAGACGTACCTTTAGGCGGCATCACAACCGTATCTGTTGCACTTTTCAACGTTTTGATGTAAAGGTGGAACACCTGCCTACAGGGACATACCCTCTAAAACGCCCGTTAGGTATCCTGTGGTGGGAGATGGGCTGGGCTTTGTTCTATCATCGCCTTGAGGCCTGACTTAGCCCTAGGAGGATTGGGGATCATAAAAAGTTGGTTTCCGTGAAATTTTCCCTAAAAAATGCTGTGTCCAATAATACTTTAGTAGGCGTATCATCCTTTTGACATTTTTCTGAATGGGTAATGGAATTATGCGGCCAACATCAAGGCAGAAATGTACAACTTAAACATTATCTCCCGTTTTATGTTCTCAAACTTTATGCTGCTCAC
>WGAN01000049.1 GCA_015494805.1 Caldifarciminota bacterium | reverse complement strand
TATCTATTCTTATCTCGGCAAATACAAAGAAACCTTAGAAACTATGGCGGAAGCTATTGATATTTACAGAAAACTCGCAGAACGCAATGTGGGGCGCGATTCTGGTAGGTATCAAGCCGATTTAGCTAAGTTTCTTACTAATCTTGCAGCAAATTACTTGGATATTGGCAAATACAAAGAGGCCTTAGAGTCGGCGAAAGAAGCTGTTAAGATTTGTGAAGAACTGACGAAGCGCAATCCTGATAAATATTTACCGGACCTAGCTACAGCCTTAAATAACCTTGGAAGTGCTTACTCGAACCTTGGTAAATATAAAGAGGCCTTAGAGAAGACAGAAGAGGTAGTTGAGATTTACAGGGAACTTGTAAAGCACAATCCAGATAAGTATCGGGGTGATCTAGCTATGTCCCTTACTAATCTTGGAAGAGATTACTTTTTTCTTGGTAAATATGAAGAGGTTTTGAAGGCAACAAAAGAAGCTGTTGAAATTCGCAGAGAACTAGCGAAATGCAATCCTGATAAATATTTACCTGATTTATCTGCCTCTCTTAGTAACCTTGGAGAGATATTCCATTCTCTTGGTAAATACAAAGAGGCTCTGAAGGCAACAGAAGATGCCGTTGGGATTTACAGAAATCTAGTAGAACTCTACCCAGATAAGTATCGGTCTGACATGGCTACGTCCCTTTTAGGACTCGGAAATTCATACTATTCTCTCGGTAAATACGAAGAGGCCTTGAAGGTAACAAAAGAGGCCGTTGAGATTTACAGAGAACTGGCGGAACACAATCCCGACAAGTACCAGCCTTACTTGGCTATGTCTCTTAACAACCTTGGAAGGGATTACTATTCCCTTGGCAGATACGAAGAGGCCTTGGAGGCGACTAAAGAGGCCGTTGATATTTACAGAGAACTGGCAGAACACAATCCCGACAAGTACCAGCCTTACTTGGCCCAGTCCCTTACGCTGTTAGGCTACATCCTACTCCTTAAGGAAGACTGTCCCAAAGCCAAGAAAAACCTTCAGGAAGCCCTGATCTATATCCTACCCTTTGCCAATAAGTATCCACAACGATGGGGCAATCTTTTTGCCTCCATCTATTCACTCCTTACTCAAGCCCCCTGCTGAAAACCCTAACCCCTCACCCTGTACTCCCCCGGATCCACCCTACTCCCCTCGTACCCACACACCCCCGCCCTCGGCGAATTGACCAGAGGGAGGACCTCGTACTTCATATCCCCCTTATAATGCTCGTCATAGCACGCATCGCATACGAGACGGATCCTGTAGGGGTTTATGTGCTTGGCCGGTCTCTCCCCGCATATCTCACAGATGAACTGGGATTCGGGGAGGTCGTTCTGACCGATGATGGATATGCCGTCCCTCCTCAAGGGTGCCTTAACCTCACCGAAGACGTACAGGTCTATATCCGTCGTCGTCCCGAAGTCGTACTCGTAGCGGAAGGTCAGGTCGGGCCTAAGCACCTCGGATAGCCTTATGTCCATAGACCTGTCTCTGGGGTCTATATCGTAGTCGGCGTATATGACCCCCTCTATCTCAAACATACTCAAGTGGTCGCAGCACTCAACTCACACATCCCGTAGGAACCGGTCAAGGTCCTCCAAAAGCAGGTCCTTCCGTACGGCTATCACCATCCAAAATAGGCCGCTCCTTGCGAGGATCAGGAAGGCGTCCTCACCCTCTTTCAGGTCCCTGAGGTGGGTCCTGAAGTGCCGCTTGACACCCCTACCCTTCAGCTCCTTACCACAGTAGAAACACTTACCGGGAAAGGCGGGCATATCCCTATGGGAGGTAGTTTAAGGGAGATGGGGACCCTTTGCAGCCATCTATCCAAAGGTCGGGAGGGGGCGGGGTGCTTCGTCCGTATAATCTCCGCCTATGGAATACACGCTCAACCGCGATTTTCTCCTAAAACTCCTATCTCAAGTGGGACCTTCCGGAAACGAAAAGGCTCCTTCAGAGGTCTGGCAGGAAGAGGCAAAGGGCTTCGCCAAGGTATATACCGACACCCACGGAAACACCTACGCCGAGGTGGGGGAGGGTAGCCCCACCCTTATGCTGGCCGGCCACATAGACGAGATCGGCCTGATGGTCCGTTATATAGACGACAACGGCTTCGTATACCTTGGGCCTGTGGGGGGATGGGACCCCCAGGTCCTCGTTGGCCAGAGGGTGAGGTTCATAACCAAGGACGGCGAGATCCTCAAGGGGGTGATAGGCCGGAAGCCCATCCACATCCTCAAGCCGGAGGAGAGGGAGAAGGCCGTCAAGGTGGAGGAGGTCTTCGTAGACTTCGGCCTTGGCAAGGAGGACCTGCTGAAGAAGATAGAGGTAGGCTCCTACGGCGTCTTAGATTGGGACGGGGAGTTCCTGACGGAGGTTCGCCTCGTCTCCCGCGCCCTTGACGATCGCATAGGGGCCTTTACGGTGTTGGAGGCCCTCCGACTCTACGCCTCCGCCCCCGCGGATACCCGCATGGTGTCCGTCGCCACCGTCCAGGAGGAGATCGGCCTTAGGGGTGCCAAGACCTCCGCCTTCGCCGTAAACCCAGACGTGGCCATAGCCGTAGACGTGACCGTAGCCACGGACTATCCGGGGGTCCCCAAAAACCAGATAGGGGAAGTCTCCCTCGGAAAGGGGCCGGTCCTCGCCGTAGGCCCCAACATAAACCCCGTCGTAGTTAAACTCCTCAAGGAGACGGCCGAAGAGGAGGGGATAGAGGTCCAGATAGAGGCCATACCCCGCGGAACGCCCACCGACGCCAACTTCATACAGATAACGAGGGAGGGGATACCCACCGCCCTCATATCCATCCCCTGCCGCTACCTCCACTCCCCCTCCGAGATGGTAGACGTGAGGGACGTTGAGGGGGCCGTAAGGTTGATAGCCGCCTTCGCCCGCAAGGTGTCGGGTATGAAAAAGGAAGACTTTAAACCCTGGTGAGATTATGAAGATGAAGGCAGTCGCAAAGAGTAAGCCGGGACCCGGACTCCAGCTCATAGAGGCCGACGTACCCAAACCGGGACCCGGTGAGGTTTTGATAAAGGTGAAGTACGCTTCCATATGTGGAAGTGATGTGCATCTTTACAAGTGGGACGAGTTCGCCCAGACTTCCTTGAGGAAACTACCGAGGATAATAGGCCACGAGTCCGCCGGTGAGGTGGTGGAACTCGGCCCCGGCGTTAAGGGCCTCAAGGTCGGGGACTACGTAGGGGTTGAGACCCACATAGCCTGTGGCCACTGCTACCAGTGCCGCATAGGGAAGCCCCACGTGTGCCAGAACCTTGAGATACTTGGCTTCAACAGGGACGGGGCCTTCGCCGAGTACATGGTAATACCCGCGGAGAACGCCTGGAAGATACCGGATAGCATACCGAAGGACTGGGTACCCCTCATGGAGCCTATGGGCAACGCTGTCCATACCGTCCTCGCTGGCGACATCACTGGCAAGAACGTCCTGGTGGTGGGGACAGGCCCCATAGGGGCGATGGCCGTAGCCGTAGCCAAAGCCGCCGGCGCCCGCAGGGTCATAGCCACGGATATAAACGACTTCCGCCTCCGCATAGCCAAGAAGATGGGGGCCGATATAGTCCTCAACCCGGAGATAGACGACGTCCGTACGGTGGTGATGGAGGAGACGGGCGGCAACGGGGTAGACGTGGTGATAGAGATGTCCGGGAATCCCAACGCCCTTAATCAGGGTTTGAGCCTCATAACCAACGGTGGATGGGTCGGACTCCTCGGAATATACGGTAAAAACCGCATAGACGTCCCGATGAACGACATAATAATGAAAAACCTGACCCTCTACGGGATAGTGGGCAGGAAGATGTACGAGACCTGGGCCATAACTACCGCCCTCCTTGAGAGCGGAAAGATAGACCTATCCCCGCTGATAACCCACAGGGTGAAGTTGGAGGAGTACGAGGAGGCCTTCAACGTCATATTCCAGGGGCGGGCGATGAAGGTTATGTTTGAGATAGACCCCTCATAACAGGATGGACGAGAGGGACCTGGCCCGCCTGATATGGCGGTTTATGGAGGATGGGGAGCGCCTCAAACTGATACCGAGATCGGGATGGTGGTACTACGGCATAAAGGAGCCGGAGAGCGTTGCGGACCACACCCTCGCCGTCGCCATGCTAACCTTCGTCGTAGCCTCCCATCTCAAGAGACGGGGGGTGGCCATAGACCCGTACAAGGCGACCGTGATGGCTGTATTCCACGAGCTAGGAGAGAGTAGAATAGGCGACATACACCTTGAGGCCCGTAGGTACATCCCCGCGGGGGAGCTGGACGAGGCGGAGAGGAAAGCGTACGAGGAGGTCGTCAAGGTCCTCGGAGACGTAGGGGAGGAGATTTTGAACCTCTACGGGGAGTTTGAGGGAAGGGGAAGCAACGAGGCCCTCGTGGTCAGGGCGGCCGACAAACTGGAGCTACTCTTTCAGGCCCTCATATACGAGAGGCACGGCTACCGCACCCTCCAACCCTTCTGGGATACGGCTGAAAACCGGAGGGACTTCTTCCACTTCCCCCTCCTCAAGGCCCTGTACGAGGCCCTACTCTCAATAAAGTCAGAGGAGGGAGAGGATACGAAGGAGTAGGGAGGGGTTCAGGGCCTCGTACCTGTAGAGGCGGTGATACCTGTCCGTCCATTCCCTCTTGTAGGGGTTCTCCCCCTTCATAAAGTTGAACTCCAAAAATCCCATATCCCTGTATGCGTTGATGACCTCGTAGTCCAGAAGCCGGACGAAGCTCCCAAGCCTCTCCCTCCTGTAGCCGAGGAGGTACGCGAAGGCCCTCCCGCCCGACTCTATTACGTAGCTCGTGGCGAGGACCTCGTCCCCACCCTTCAGGACCCAGACCTTCAGTCTCCCCTTCCCCTTGAGGATGGAGATCACCTCCCGCTGTACCCCTACGAAATCGGGGTCGGAGAAGGGACCTTCAGGGTGCCTCTCCCTTATCCGCTCCACCGTCCACCCGTACATCCCTACGGGGTCCCCCTCCGTTATTCTAACCTTCCCGTAAAGCCTTTCTATGCCGTTCCGGACCCTCCTTATACCCTTACGGGTGTTTCTGGAGAGGGAACGTTTGAAGTCCTCCTCGCTTCCGTACTCGGACAGGGGTACGTAGTAGACCCTCCCCTCCTTGACCGCCCACCGCACTCCAACCCCCTCAAGGACGCCGGTAAAACGGGAGAACTCCAACAGGTTCTTGAACACCACCCTGTAGTACCTCCTTCTAAGTAGGGCCTTGAGACCATCCGTATCCAAATCGCTGTCCCACCAGTCCACCAAGTCCTGTAGAGCGTACTCCAACCTCTTCACCCTCCCCACCTTCCTTACGATGAAGTCTCCAAGATCCTCTACCACCCCGCCCCTCTTGAGGACGTAGGCCTTAAGAACCCTCTTTACGTCCGGGTCGTCAAAGACGAAGTACTCCCTCATAACGAGTCGGCCAACCTCCGCAGTTCTTCGCTTATGCGTCTTATGAGGTCCCTGTCCTCTTCCGTCAGGTCTTTGCCCTTCAGGAGGTCCGGCCGGAAGAGTAAGGTCCTGCGGAGGGCGTACTCCCTCATCCACTCCCTTATACGGCCGTGATGCCCGGAGAGGAGGACGTCTGGGACCTCCCTGCCTTCGTACTCCCTCGGTCGGGTGTATAGGGGCGGCTCAAGGAGGCCGGAGTGTATGGAGTCCGTCTCCGCCGACTCCCGATGGGTCAGAACTCCGGGCAGCAGTCGGGCCACCGCGTCCAAGACGACCAGGGCTGCCAACTCACCGGAGGAGACGACGAAGTCCCCGATGGACACCTCTAAATCCACGTACTCGTAGACCCTCGCATCTACCCCCTTGTAGTGTCCCCCGGCGAGGATGAGGGAGGGGAGACGAGATAGCTCTATTACCACCTCTTGGGTCAGCCTCTTACCGGCGGGAGACAGGAGTACGACCGGGGCATCCGGCAACCATTCCTTGGCGTCCCTTATGGCCTCCACGAAGTAGTTCACCTTAAGGAGCATCCCCTCGCCCCCTCCGTACCTGTAGTCCTCAACGTCCTTGGGACCGGGGGCGTAGTCTATCGGCGAGAAGAACCTCACCTCAAGTACCCCCTTCTCCACCGCCTTCCTTAGGGGGGCGTACTTTATGGGGCTGCCGAAGTAATCGGGGAAGAGGACGACCACACCGACCTTCAAGGTCCCCCTATTCTAAAGAGGACGGGGATTTACTTAGGTGGTATCAAGGTACAGGATGGTACGTCTGCTGGACTTGTGAGGACGTTTAAGAAATTTTGTGATTTTCGCATAAAATTTGAAATTTATCCACAACAAAAACGAAAAAAATATCTCTTCCAACCTCACGCCGGTGGGGGATGGATCCTCCGAAGGCCCATCTGTGCGTTCGGGGATGCCAAGGGCCGGGTATTACGCTGACGGTGGTTCAAAACTTTTTCGGGAGTTGAAGGAAGTACGGCAAGGTTTTGCGGCTTCTTTACTACAACATAGCATCACATCGCACCACATCGTTCCGTCCAAACTTCTCAATAAAACCCTATCGTAAATAACGAGAACGGGGGTTTTAGTTGATTACAGCGGAATTCAGCTGATGGGGTGAAGTCCCCTTCAGGGAATCGTTAAAGGGAAGTTTTCCGTACCGCAGATGGCGGAACCTTCCTAAGGTAAGCCGTATAGAAGGCTGACTTACAGTTTTTGAGGGGAACGGGGTATTTGGCGGATGAGGTGATGTATCCTCTGGGAACTTGGAGGGACGATTCCCGTCAATTTTCCAAGGGTTGGCCGTAGGGGACGGGGGGCATTAAGCCGGCAAATGGCCAGAAAAATTGGTAATAATTCAGAAAATACCTCATAAAAATAGCGAAAATGTGTGATTATATAATTAAATTTCCAGAAATCCTACGTTGAATCCCGATCGTTTGATGGGACTGTAAAAGGAAGAATTCTAAGGATCAACGGGTGAGTTCGGGCTGAAATGCAACTCCCGGTTTTTGAAAGGCAACGTCGGACCGTCCTATCACCTTTGCCGTTTAAGATTCTTGTTAAGATTCTTGCAACGGTATTTCAAGGAGCTTTAAGTCTAACTTACGGTTTATTGAAGGGTGAGTGGCGATTTTTTGAATTTGACCTTCGGTTTTCGGGTCAGGTCAATGCGACTTTGGGTGGAAGTGGGCATATCTCTATCGGTGTAGTACCCACCTTTCGGGCGTTTCTTTGGGCATCCAGAATCTTGAAATGAAATTAACCATTTCTTAAATTGAACTTCATATTTCTCGTAAATTTTTACGCCAAATTTCCGACGCGGGTTCGGCCCCGATGTCGTTAAATCTTCTGCACCGGAGGTTCAAAAACATTGAAGTTGCACTACCGGTTTATTGAAGCCTGACTTTCAGTTTTTGCCTATGCGACGTCGTGTGGCGGAGGGGCCCCTATCGTCGCAGCAACGCTCTCCCAATAGTACTGCATATTTGTGAAAAATATCACAAACCCGTTAGAGCAGGATTTCACTACGGCTGCCCTTCACCCTAACCCTCACGACAACCCCGCCCTGTACCTGAAGGCATGAAGCTCCAACAGAGGGGAGACGAAGACCTCCCTCCCCATATAGACGTGCTTTCTCCACCGGTTCCGGGCCAGGAGCCTGTACCTCTTCGGAAGGCCCCTTACGAGTTTCCCGCCGGGCAGGATTACGGCCATAGAGATCTCGTCGGGGTACTGGCCACCGCCGGAGAGGGAGACGGAGGAGAGGGGGACGACGGTTATGCCCCTTATCTCCCTTACAGACGGGTCGTCCATCCCGTGGCCGTGGAACCAGTACCTTGTCACCCCCCGTTTGAGGAGGCGGTTGAGGACGGAAGCCCCGGTCCTTTCTTGGGCCTCCCTTGGCCCCTGATGGGTTATGAGGACGTCAAGTGGGTGATCTTTGGCTATCAGGAGGACGTTATCAACGGCGTTCTCGTCTATCCAGGCCATCTCGTGGTAGTTCTTATCTCTTGCCCCCTGCTCTATCCCCCCAACCCCTCCCACCACCGTACCGTCCTTTAGCCTTACCGCCCACCCCGAAGGGAGGTACCTTATCCGGTGGCCACTGTCTACGGTGGGGAGGTCGCCAACGCCGACGGGGGAGTCGGGGAGGGCATCGGGGCTTATGGCCGTAAGATGCTCAAACCCCTCGTGGTTCCCATGTACCATAATGATGGTGGCCTCAATACCCAACCCTCCCTCCTCTACGGGCCGGAATATGGCCTCAATCCACGGAGGCTGTGGGGATACCGCCCACTGGTGAAGGAACTCCAACTCCATAGGATTCTTTCGGGCGTGAGACCTCGTGGCGCTGTCCAACTCCTCCTCCCTCGTAAAGGTCCCCACGTCCCCACACAGGAGTATAGCCCCGAACTTCGTACCCAACTCCTCCTGCCACAGGTGGGCGAGGGATAAGGCCAGCTGTAGCTGACCGTGGACGTCCCCCATTACGAGTATGGGGAATTCGTTCCGCATATTTTTATTGTAAGGGGGATAAGGTTAGGAGTAAGGTGCTGGAGGGGCCGGAGATATGTCCGAATGAGGTTTTCATCTTTCGGATATGGAATAAAATTTGCATCTTTGTAAAAACATTCACAACTTAATAGAAACGTTTAAATCTGACCAAGAGGCACCTACAGAACGCCGTTGAGGCATCAGCAACCGCCTATGTTGGAACGTTGAAAGCTTTTCCTATGGGAAGGGTTGATAGGCGAGGGACATACCTCTAAGATGGTATTCGGCATAATACCCTCCAACGGCTCCGTTCCCCACTTCGGGCGATCCCCACTCCACCCGGAAAGTTCCCCACATCCCCCTTGCGTCCCAACCTCGGTAATAACGGTAAGTTCAATTATTTACCATCTTTCACCCCCGACCTTCCCCCTTAGAATTGGGACGTGGCCGACTTCGTACACCTCCACGTGCATAGCGAGTACAGCCTCTTAGACGGTGCCGCCCGCATAAAGGACCTCGTGAAGAAGGCGAAGGAGATGGGCTTCCCCGCCCTCGCCCTCACGGACCACGGCAACCTCTACGGCTCAATAGAGTTCTACAAGGCGGCGAAGGAGGAGGGCATAAAGCCCATCCTCGGTATGGAGGCATACATCGTTGAGGACCACTCAAAGAAGGACAAGGAGCATAAGGAGTACAACCATCTGACCCTCCTCGCCGCCACCAACGAGGGCTGGAGGAACCTGATGCGACTCTCCTCCCTCGGATTCCTGAAAGGGTTCTACGGGAAACCGCGGATAGACTGGAAGCAGCTGGAGAGCCACTCGGAGGGGCTGATAGTCCTCTCCGGATGCCCCAAGGGTACCGTAGCCGAGAACATAGTTAAGGGGAGGTACGAAGAGGCAAAGAGGTGGGTGGAGTGGTTTAGGGACGTTTTCGGTGAGAGGTTCTTCCTTGAAGTCCAGGACGTCGGGATACCGGAGAACGAGGCCATAAACAAGGCTCTGCTTGAGTTCTCAAAGTACTACGGCATACCCCTCGTGGCCACCAACGACGTCCACTACATAAACCCCGGCGACCACGAACTTCAGGAGATCCTGATGGCCATAGCCCAGAACAAGAAGATAAGCGACAAGAACCGCTT
>WGAN01000048.1 GCA_015494805.1 Caldifarciminota bacterium | reverse complement strand
ATATAAAGTTATGCACAGTTTTAAGAGTTCTCTGGTATAAAACTCTCTGGATTTCTAATAATTAATTCTGTACCAAATCCATCATATAAATCATAAATTTTTTTAGATAAAAAATGAGTTTTAGATCTCCAAAGGTGTCCAGATGCGGGATTTGACGGTGGATGAGGGTAAATTTATTGATATAATATCAAAGAACTTTAAAATTTTTGTCTCCATTTTTATCTGAAAGTTCGGATCCGTTATTCTATACGTTGGAACAACACCCCGTCATTATCTAAATTTGTCTTCAATAATTTTCCATTTTGACAATTTTGGTATACCCGATTGGATGTTGAGGACGAACTTCAATTTCCCCAGCCGCTCTGTTGTCTCACCTTTCAGGATATTTATGTAAAAGTGCGACACTTTTATTTGCACATATTAAGGTGTAATTTTTGCCCCACCCCTCCCATAGCCCACCTTCCCCTACGGGTAAATGGCCAATACCGATGAGCGTTTTCCGGCCATCTTTCGGGTACGCCCGGCTTAAAATAGGGGCCGTGAAGGATAGGGACAAGTTCTCAACCTACCTCGGTATCTTCCTCCTCTCCGTCGTCGTCGGCTCTACGGCAGTGTTTGCCGGTCTGCACCTGAGGAAGAAGAGGAGGGTACGGATACGCTGGAAGCGGGTCGGAGGACTCAAGAGCCTAAAGGATAGGGCGGAAGGGGACGTCTTCGCCCTCGTTATCGGGGGCGTCCTCCTGCACATAGGGGCGGTGGGGGAGAGCCTTGAGAGGAGCGTCCGGGAGGCCCTTGGCAGGAAGTACCCAGATCCCCGGAGGATACCCCGGAACATAAAGGTACACGTCGGTGAGGTGTTGAACGCCCCGGAGAGCGTCCGCAGGAACGCCTCCGCCCTACTGGTGGCCGTCCTCCAGCCCCCTTGGAACGTCCCGGAGGAAGGGGAGTATTCGGGGGAGGTACCCGTTGAGGTCTATAACGAGGGAGAGGTCCCGCCCGGAGTGAAGGCCATCCTCCGCCTATGATGTACTCCCTCGTCAGGTCCCTCCTCTTCCGGTTGGACCCGGAGTTGGCCCACGACCTGACTATCTACGGCCTCTCCGCCCTGAAGGGGGTCCTCCGCCTCCTCGCGGAGGGTAAGAAGGGGAAACCGGTAAGGGCCTTCGGTATAGAGTTCGCCGGTCCGTTGGGCCTCGCCGCCGGCCTGGACAAGAACGCCCGGATAGGGAGCCTCTGGGCAGCCTTCGGATTCGGCTTCGTTGAGGTGGGTACCGTAACCCCCAGACCCCAGGCCGGGAACCCCAAACCCCGCCTCTTCCGTCTGCCCGAAAGGGAGGCCATAATCAACCGTATGGGTTTCAACAACGAGGGGATGGAGAGGGTGAGGGAGAGGCTCCTTAGGGACCCGCGGGTGGTACCTATCGGCATAAACGCGGGCAAGAACAGGGACACACCCAACGACAGGGCGTACGAGGACTATATCGCCGTTATGGATCGCCTCTACGACCTGGGGGACTACTTCGTCGTGAACGTAAGCTCCCCCAACACCGTTGGCCTTAGGGACCTCCAGCGAGGGGAGAGTCTAAGCCGTCTCCTTGGGGAGGTCTACCGGTGGCGGAGAGGGAAGAGGCCGCGGAAGCCCGTACTCCTCAAACTCGCCCCGGAGATAGAGGGGGAGGCCTTGGAGGAGGTGGCCCGCCTCTGCGAAGGGAACGATATGGACGGTGTCATTCTAACCAACACCCTAAAGGTTGAAGGGGGAGGGTTGAGCGGTCGCCCCCTCTTTCCCATATCCAACCGGAGGATAGAGGAGTGGAGGGCCGTCTCTTCCCTGCCTGTCGTAGGGGTAGGAGGGATATTCTCCCTAAGGGACGCCGAGGAGAAGATGGGGCGGGGGGCCGTCCTTACGGAGGTCCTGACGGGCTTCGTCTATAGGGGTTGGGACCTCTTCAGAACCTCGTAGCCGAGGCGAAGTTGAAGCCCTCCACCTTCAGGGTGGGTAGGATTTCGCCGTGGACCGAGAAGGAGCCGTACCAGGTAGTCTCGCCGAGTAGGACGCTCTCCTGTGAGACGCCAAGGACGTTGGAGAAGACGTCAAGGAGGCTCACGTTGAACCGCATGTTCTTCATACTCTTAACGATTTTGCCGTCCTCTATAAGGAATAGGCCATCCCTCGTCATTCCCGTTATGGTCAGGGTGCGGGGGTCTACGACGTTGGAGTACCAGAAGCGGGTCACCAAAAGGCCCCTCTCGGTGGATGCGATGAGTTCCTCGTACTCCGTGTCCCCCTCGGCTACGTGGAGGTTGGCGAACATAGGGAAGCTCTGGGCGAAGTGGAGGGCGCAGGCGTTGGTCTCCTTGCCCTCCTTGCGGGCGGTGACGGTGTCGTACGCGAAGTCCTTGAGGACGCCGTTCTCAACGACGGTTATGAGGCCCCTGCGTCTTCCCTCCATATCAAAGGGTAGGACGTACCCCCGCGGGTTGATGGGGTCCTCGTAGAGGGTGAAGTTCTCGGAGAAGACCTTCTCCCCAAGCTTACCGGCGAGGGGGGACCTCCCCTCCTGTACGGAGCGGGCGGACAGACCTATCCAGTTCAGGAAGCCGAGGAGTTCGGCGACCGCGAGAGGCTCCAGGATAACCGTCCACTTTCCGGGTTGGGCCTCTACGGGGTCAAGGACGAGGGGCGCCCTCTCCGATGCCCGCTTCAGGGCGGCCTCCGGGTCAAGGTCCCTGAAGGTGTGGGCGGACTGCTGGACGAGGTAGCCGAAGGTGAGGTCATAGATGGGGTTGTACTTGAGATGGGCGGCCGTCACCCCCCTGTAGCCCACGAACCCCTCGGAGGTCATAAGGACGGTCTCGGAGGCCCCTCCGGATATCGTACCGAAGGCGTCAAAAGGCTTGGGGGTCTCCTCTATCAGCCTTTTGGCTATGGCTATCAGCTCGGAAGGCTCCGCCTCGGCCGTGAGTTCGTCAAAGGGGTCGTCGGAGGTTTCTATCTTCCCCTCCGGGGCCACCTCCGGAAGCTCCGGGTTCTCCGGGGAGAGTCTGGCCATCTCCTCCGCCTTCCGGACCATTCCAACGATGTCCTTGGGGTCGTTTATGGCGTTCGTGCTTACGGTCGCTGCCCTATTGCCGAACCGGACGTGTATGGTCACCTCTATGTTCCTCACCTCGGTGTTCTGGTGGATGACGGAGTTGGCGAACCTGACGAGCCTTGACCTCTCGCCGTGTACAAGGACAACGGTGCTGTCAGCGTTGGAGACCCGTAGCACCGACTCGCCTATCTCGTACAGCCTGTCTTTGAGCATGGAGGGGATTCTACCGTAGAAAAGGGCTAAAGGCCCTCCCTAACCTCGCACCGGAGCATGCGAGGAGGCTCGTACCTACCGTAGATGTCGTTGAACCAGAACTTCCCCGTGAGTTTCTCGCCCCTAAGGACCCTCCAAAGCCACACCCGGTCGTCCTCCCACATCTTCTCGTAGGGCAGGCACTCCATCGGGAACCACTCCGGCCGGGCCTCGTCGCTCTCCACCGGCTCCCCCTCCCATTCCCTGATCAGGAAGACGTCTGCTTCCATCGCCGTGCCATGGGGGTCGTAGAAGTACAGTTTGGCCACCCTCTCGTACCTCTTAACCTCTATCCCTATCTCCTCCCTCGCCTCCCGGAGCATGGCCTCCTCCGGCGTCTCCCCCTCCTCCACCTTACCGCCTATGCCGTTGTACAGCCCTTTACCGAGGCCCCGCTTCTTGTGTATCAGGAGGACCCTGTCTCCCCTTACGGGGTAGCCGATGACGTACCGCCTCAAGGGGAAATTGTACGGAGGGACTCCCGTAGAATCATAGAATGCGGAGGTATGCCCTGATAATGGCCGGAGGTAAAGGGGAGAGGCTCTGGCCTCTATCCAAGCCGGAGAGACCCAAGCAGCTCATACCCCTGTCGGACGGAAAGACCCTCCTGGACCTCGCCTTAGATAGGGTGGGGGAGGTGGCCGATAAGGTAATACTCACGAACTCCACCATAGCGAGTAGGCTCTCCTCCCTGCCTGTACGGACCTTAGTTGAGCCTATCCCTAAGAACACTGCTCCCGCCCTCATATACGCTACGGCCCTGCTTCAGGAGGAGGCCGGGGAACCTGTCCTTGTGGCCGCCCTTCCCTCCGACCACCACATCACCCCGATGGACACCTTCAGGGCCACCCTACTTAGGGCCTACGAATCCGCCGAGAAGTACGGCAAGATAGTAACCTTCGGAATAAAACCCACCCATCCCCACACGGGCTACGGCTACATAGAGCGGGGAGATGAGGTAGAGTCCGGCCTATACACCGTCGTAAAGTTTCACGAAAAGCCCAACTACGAGGCGGCCAAGGAGTACGTGGAGAGCGGCAGGTTCTACTGGAACTCCGGTATGTTCGTATGGAGGAGCGATGTCCTCTTGAGGGAAGCGAAGGCACATGCCCCCTACATCTACGACCTCCTCTACGAGGATGGACACGTCAGGCCGGCCGAAGACTTCTTCCCGGCGGTCAAGGCCGAGTCCATAGACTACGCCGTAATGGAGAAGACGCGGGAGATATTGGTAATTGAGGCCGATTTCAACTGGATAGACGTAGGTTCCTACTCCAGCCTGTACGTCATTCTGCCCAAGGATGGGAGCGGGAACGCGTACAGGGACGCACCGCCGGGTGTGGTGGACTCCTCTGGGAACTTGGTAATTTCGGGGGACAAGAGGGTGGTACTCGTGGGGGTTGAGGGGATAGGCGTCGTAGTTGAGGGGGATACCGTCCTCGTCGTTAATCTCAAGGAGGATCAGAAGGTGCGGGAGGCGGCTCGGAAGTTCGGGAAGGGGTAAGTTCGTTTCAATCGCTCACAGATAGGCTGCGAACGGGCCTTCTGGCGGCAAGATAGGCCGTGTTGTTTCAATTCGTTTCAATCCCTTATTAGGTAGGCTCCAAACTGGTGGAGTGGGCTTTCACGCCCTATTTCCGTCCCTAGTTTTAATCCCTTATAGGTAGGCTGCAAACTTGAAAGTCAGATTATATCCCGATGACTCTATAGATTGTTTTAATCCCTTATAGGTAGGCTGCAAACTCCTTCCCCTCCGATAGTTGATTTAAGCGAAATTGGGTTTTAATCCCTTATAGGTAGGCTGCAAACCAGCCCTTTGTAGATTCTCATCCTCGGATAGTGCCTGTTTTAATCCCTTATAGGTAGGCTGCAAAC
>WGAN01000047.1 GCA_015494805.1 Caldifarciminota bacterium | reverse complement strand
GCCCCCTCCACCGGAGAAGCCCCCACCGGAGAAGCCACCGCCACCGGAGAACCCGGAGGAGCTGCCCGGAGGTTTGACGGAGGATGCAACAGTCTCGGAGACGTTCCTCCCTACATCGCGGAAGAAGGTAGCGTACCCGCGGGAGGTGGTGAAACGCATGTAGTAAGGGCCTTCGTACCACTCCGGGCGGTAGTCCATGGCCTTCAGGTCCTCGGCGAACTTGCTAGCCCACGTATCTACAATGTCCAAGGCGAGGGCGTAGGGCAGAAACCTCTCAAATATCCTCGGTAGGCTCTCCCTCGGAAAGAGGGCCTTGAGCCGCTCCTTCTCCGCCGTCTGAAGGAACATCCTGAAGCCCTCAATCCTGTCCATCACCTCCCGGCCCTTACGGGTGGGGGCGGCCATGTACTTACCGAAGAAGAGGTTGACGGCCACCAACAGGAGGAGGGAGAGGAGTAGGATGGAGTCCCACAGGAGGTTCCCCGTGCCGAAAAGGAAGGTGGATAGGGGTAGGAAGGCGAGGACGACCACCACTAGCACGATGGCCTTCACCACCTTGGAGGATATGGACAGGGTGCCTACGACCATAACGGCGAAGACGAGGAGCAACACCCCCCTGAACACCATCTCCTCACCACCGAGGAACAGGGAGAGGGCTACCCCGATCACCGATAGGAGGACGCCGACACCCACGTAGTCCCGGTTGAGCCTGAACAGATGCCCGTACATCCGGGCGAGGGCGACCTTTAGCCTACCTACGGCCCTACGGATCTCGGAGGAGTAGGAGCCTTTCCTTAGAGTTAAACTCTGCGGTAGGGCCTCATAGACCTCCCTCTCGTCCTCCGTAAGGTCCTCCCTACCTCCGTCAAGTTTCACCAACTCGTACCTCCCTCCCCTCTCCTCCCGTATCTTCAGGGATCGCTTTACGGCCATATCTATGAGGTTGGCGGCGAAGCAGGTGTCGTCGTATCCCATCCTCATCACGTACCTGACGGCCGCCGGGGACATACCCTCCGGTGGCCTGAACTCCGGCATTATCGTACCCTTCGGTGGGTCTTTCCCCACCCTCGCCCAAGCCCAGAGGTAGTAGAGGGAGACGACTGCCAAGGTTAGGAGGAGGACGAGGACGTGGAGGTTGTCCGTCAAGAACCACAGGAGCCTCCGCACCGTACCCGGTTCTCTAACGTACCCCTTCGGCCATCCGACGACGATGGTAAGGTTCTCCCCGGCCATGAGGGGGCGAGTTGTCCTGAAATGCACCCTACCGCCCTCATCCACCCACGCCTCGTAGTCCCTCCCCTTCTCCCCGTACCTCCCCGTATAGGCCTCGTACCGGATGCTGTCCTTCGGGACGCCCTTCGGCAGTACCACCGTAGCTTCCACCCTCAAGAGGGGGAAGCGCCAACCCGTCCCGTTCACGTTCCAGTAGAGCTCGTCGTGATCCTTGAAGAATCCTATCTGCCTGTCCGTCGTATATACGAGGGTGTAGGTGTGGGTGCCGGGTGGGAGGAGGACGTCCTTCTTGCCTACGTATATCCGGACACCGTTGGAGAGTTTCTTCACAAACCAATCCTCCGGTTTCCCATCCCTCATAACCTTCAACACCTTGAAGCCCACCCTGAAGTTGTAGCCCTTCCAACGGTAGGCGGTGGGAAACTCTCTGTATATCCCGTGCCTTATCCTGTTGCCCTTGGACTCAACGGTAATGTCCTCACGGACGAGGAGGGAGGCGTCCTCCCTGACCATCACCCTCTGCTTGAAGGCCACCACGCACTCCCCCACACCGACCTGTTCCTGACATACGGCAAGTAAAGCTAAAAACATTCCCACATTTTACCCCCGAAACCTCCCGCGGAGGCGGGCCGTCCGGACCCAGAGGATGCACACTGTCGCCCACATAATCGCAAATAATGTGGAATGAGAAATTACATTCAACAAACTTCCGGAAATTAACTGCAGAAGGATAGAATTCCTCCTTAGAATTCTCTCTATGACAACGTACGTCGCAAAGGTGAAGGGTATGACCTGCCCCCACTGCGCCATGAAGGTCAAGAAGGCCCTTGAAAGGGCTGGATACAGCGACGTTCAGGTCTCCCTTGAGAGGGGGGAAGCGCGGTTCAAGAGCCAGGAGGAGGTCTTCTTTGAGGAGGTGGCGGAGGTAATAGGGGAGATAGGATACGAACTGGTAGAACTAACGGAAAGCAATCAGTAGCCCAGCGAACGCTGTACTCCCTTATCATTCCCATCTATGATAGGGATAGCAAGTCTCCTAATAGCGGAAACTTTCGGACCTGCGAGCCTTGAGTGGAAGCAGTTCAGGCACGATTACAAGAGGACGGGGCGCTCCGCCCTGCGAGGCAACTGCTCCTCCCTCTCGGAGCTTTACGACCGCGTCCACGGAGGTTTGGACCTAAGCGTCATAGCCGTGAACGTAAACTCGGACGGGGATCACGACATCATAGCCGCCGAGTACAACGACGACGGCGTGGCGGCGAAGGACGGCAGCAGTGGCTCCTCTATCTGGAACCGTTATATGAGCGGCGAGTACTTCGGTAGGCCTATGGCCTCCGTGGCGGCCTCAACGTCTGCGGGGAGGGTGTATGCACACGGTAGATCCAGGTTCTGGGTCCTCTCGCTCTCCAGCGGCGGCGTGATATACTCGTGGACCAAGTCCTCCACCAGAGGGGAATCCCCCCTCATAGCCGACGTAGATGGCGACGGGTGTCCGGAGATATACATCACGCCTACGAGCAGGGCCTACAGCGTAGACGGCTGCGCCTCCTCCTTCTCCTACCACTGGTCGGTGTCCCTGCCTGCCGACGCCCACGCCGCCGCCATGGGCGATGTGGACGGCGATGGGGATATGGAGGTCCTGTTCCCTATGACGAACGGCAGCATCTACGTCGTCGACGCCCTCACCGGCACCTACCACAGCTCTTTCTCCGCCGGTGTGCCTTCCTCCCCCACCTCCCCCGACTACACGGTCGCCCTTGGGGATCTGGACGGGGACGGAAGGGACGAGGTGGTCGTCCCCCGGTCCTCAGGCATAGCAGTGTACGACTACACCACCTCGTGGAACCTGGCGTGGAGCGTGTCGGTCTCCAGCCCGGTGGCCGTGGCCCTCGGAGATAAGGACGGGGACGGCCTTGAGGACGTATGGACCAAGAACGGCTCCGAGCTTTCCGTCTATAGGGGGACGGATGGGGCGCACCTCGGCTCTACGAGCGGCCTCGGTATGGCTTCTAAACCTCCCGCCCTCCTCCACCTGAACCTGGACGGGGTCATAGACGCCGTCGTTATACGGGGCTACACCATCGCCCTCGTGAATGGGGCCACGATGAGCGTAATGGGAACCTACGGTACCACCCCTTACAGCATCACGTCGGAGGTCGTTCCCCTCAAGCTCTCGCCGACATCCATAGGCTTCACGGTTGGGGACTACTCTTGCCACATCACGACCTGGGGGTCCTGTCCCCTCGGCTCTCCGGACGACGAGCTTGCCGTCTCGGAGAAGGGTAGTGTCGGTGAGAGGATAACCGTAGCATCCGGTCGCGTTGAGGTGGAGGTGGCCGAAGGGACGCCAGTATCCCTCTACACCTCCTCCGGCCGCGTGGTGTTTGAGGGTACCTCCAAGGGGAAGGTGGTCATTAGCGACCTCAAGAAGGGGGTCTATCTCCTCAAAGTCGGGGACAGGTTCAATCGCATAATCGTAAGGTAGGCGACCGGTGGCCGTCCTTAGAATCGTCTTCCATGCTCGTCAAGGACGATAAGGTGATATTTGAAAAACACAAGGAGGGGGCGGGGAGATTCCCCGTCCCCGACTTCCCCGTTGGGTACGACATCCCCCCGGAGTTGAAACGCACCGTCCCCCTTGATCTCCCGGAGGTCCCGGAGAACGAGGTCGTCAGGCACTACGTCAGGCTCTCACAGAAGAACTGGGGTGTGGATATAGGCTTCTACCCCCTCGGCTCCTGCACGATGAAGTACAACCCCAAGTTCAATGAGGACGCCTCCCGCCTCCCCGGATTCACCCACCTGCATCCCCATTCCCCCACCCATCTCGTTCAAGGGGCGCTGAAGTTGATGTACGAGCTTCAGGAGTACCTGAAGAAGCTCACGGGGATGGACGGGGCGACCCTCCAGCCCGTTGCCGGCGCCAGCGGGGAGCTGACGGGCATATTCATAATAAAGGCCTACCTGAAACATAAAGGGGAGGGACACAGGAACGAGGTCCTCATACCGGACTCCGCCCATGGCACCAACCCCGCCACGGCCTCCATGGCCGGCTTCAAGGCGGTTGAGGTGAAGTCCAACGAGAGGGGTACCCTGGACGTTGAGGACCTGAAGGCCAAACTATCGGAGAGGACTGTCGGCCTCATGATAACCAACCCCAACACCCTCGGCCTCTTTGAGAGGGACATAAGGCGGATAACCGACCTCGTCCACAGGGCCGGTGGTCAGGTGTACATGGACGGGGCGAACTTCAACGCCCTGATGGGGTGGGTGAGTCTGGCCAACCTCGGTATAGACGTCGTACACCTCAACCTCCACAAGACCTTCTCCACCCCTCATGGCGGAGGGGGACCGGGGGCCGGGGCCGTGCTGGTCAGGGAGCATCTGAAGGACTTCCTGCCCGTCCCGACGGTTGAGTACGACCCGGAGAGTGGGGAATACTACCTGAACTGGGACAGGCCCCTGAGCATAGGCAAGGTCCACGCCTTCTACGGCCACTTCCTCGTGATGGTGAGGGCCTACGCGTACATCCTCTCCATGGGTGGTGAGGGCCTTAAGCAGGCGGCCGCCGACGCCGTCCTCAACGCCAACTACCTCCGTCACCTCGTTGAGGGGGAGTACAAGATAGCCTACCCCACCCGCAACATGCACGAGTTCGTCGCCACCGCAATGCCCATCAAGAGGGAGACCGGCGTAAGGACGTACGACATAGCCAAGAGGCTACTTGACTACGGCTTTCACGCCCCGACCGTCTACTTCCCCCTGATTGTACCGGAGGCCCTGATGATAGAGCCAACGGAGACGGAGACCAAGGAGACCCTTGAGGCCTTCGCCGATGCCCTCATAAAGATAAAGAGGGAGGCCTACGAGAACCCGGACCTCGTGAAGGAGGCCCCCCACAACACCCCGGTGAGGCGGCTTGACGAGGTGAAGGCGGCGAAGCAGTTGAAGGTCAAGTGGGAGGGTAGTTAGCCCCCTTAGAATGGACCTTATGTTAGCTTTGCTTGCGCTGTCGCCGAAGGTGCCGGTTAGCCTTTACGTGTATGAGGAACACTGGGGGGCGAAGATACCGCTCGCTAAGGTTGAGGGGAAGAGGGGCGTATCCCTGCGGACGATAAATACCCGGACCTTCTACTGCCGCATAGATGTACCCGATTCCATCCTGGACCCGGAGAGGTGGAAGGGCCTGAAGGATAGGTACGCAATGTTTCAGGGGACGGACCTACCCACCTACCACTTCCGGTACAGGTACGGGGATATGCTGAAGGAGGTTGAGACCTACGGCCCTCCGAACGTCCAGCCCTTCCTCGGAGCCGTCTTCACCACCCTTATGCAGGTTCCCTGTAAGGGGGAGGTTAAACCCAAGAGGATCACCCTTGAGTGGAGGGAGGTACAGGTCAAGCGGAAGCCCATCCCGGCCGGTAAGTACGAGGCCCTCATAGGTAAGACGGAGGTCAGGGGGAAGGACTACGACCTCGCCTACGACCTCATCAAACGCTTTGGCCACATGGCCTTCACGGGCGTCATCCTTATGGACAGTAAGAAGAGGACGTGGGAGGTGAGGGTGAAGGTGGAGATTTGACCTCCCCTATCGGAGGTTCGCCGGAAACCTCGCCCACCTTACGACGTAGACCCTCCTGTTGGTATCCCCCCCCATTTCAGCCTTCAGTTTTAAACTGGATGGAGAAGGGCTTATCCCCAAGTCCACGAGGTCGTATCCCAACTCAAATCCCCGGCTTATACCGAGGTGGAGCAGGTAGGTGGGTACGAAGTTGAAGCCCCTCCAACCCATTTGCCACAGGAGGTACCTGTCCGGAAGGGCGAGGTTCAGTAGGACGCCGACCACCTCCCCCTCCACTGCTACCCCTACCCCCTCCACGCCGGGCAGGTCGTAAATCTCCCTAAGCCTCCCCTCCGGTATGGGCCTCCTACCGTAGCGTCTGACGGTTGAGGCGTAGAGGGGGTAGAAGACCTCAAAGGGCAGGGGATCCACAACCTTCCCCTTCTCCTTGGCCCGCCTTATCAACCTCCTCCTCTCCCTGTGGTACCTTGCCCCCCTCCTAACTACGGGCGAAGGGAAGGACAGGGTTGCCTCCGGGTGGGGGTAGAGGAGGGCTATCTCGCCCGCCGTAAAACTACCCGTTATGTGCCGCAGGGTTTTGGGATCAAGTGAGTGGGATGTGGGGAGGGTGTACGGAAAGGAGAGGAAAAGGCGAAAGAACAGGTACCTCCTAACCTCTATCCCAGGAAAACCCCCAGCCTCCACGTACCTACCACCCACGACCCGCTCGCCGAACTCCTTCAGTGAGAGCAAGCCTCCATTTTAAGAGCGTTCCAGAACTCCCTCCACCGCTCCCTTGAGGTCTCAACGAAGAGCGATAGGGCGAGATCTCTGGCCCTACGGGATATCCTTTCCCTGTACTCCCCATCCTCCACCAACCGCCTCAAAACCCCCTCCGCCTCGTCAAGGCCACCTACGACCGTCCCGTCGGCTCCGTTCAGTACGCCGAAGTCGTCCCCCAAAGATACGACGGGCGTCCCCAAAAGCATAGCCTCTATGGCCACGTTCGGTATCCCCTCCGTCTTGGGCCTGCTCGTTATGACGAGGGCGGTTGCCCCCTTCAACAGGGAGTGCAGTTTCCTACGGGGCATTCGCGGGAGGGTCATCAGGTTGGGGGGACCGTCCATCGGGTACCCCACCATAACGAATTTCACCTCCGGCAATCTGCGGGCGAGTTCGGAGAAGAGTTCCGGCCTCTTGTTGGGGTTAGGGCGGGCCGAGACCCACAGGAAGTAGGGAGAAGGGATAGGGGGAGGGTCGGAAACGGAGGGGACGGTCTGGAGGTTGGGTAAGAGAACGACATCCTTTCCAGGGAACTTGGCCTTGACCCCGGCGAGCTGCCTTTCGTTCTGAACGGTTACGACGTCGGCCGCCCGCATCCCCAAGGCGACCCCCAAATCCAAAAGGGAGAAGAGGGGAAGGAGTAGGAGCTTCTTCAGGGGGGAACGGCGGGAGGCCATCAAGGTACGCACGTACTTGAAGTCCTCGTACCCTTCCTGGGCGTTTACGCTCCATACGAGGGTACTACCCTTCAGGAGCTTGGCTATAAGACCCACTATGAGGTGATAGCTCCGCCCCCGCGCATAAACGGCGGACGGAGAGAGGTTTAGGGTCGCCCTTAGAAGGCGGAGGAGACGCGCGACCTCCCACCGGGAGGGACGGAGTAGAACGACCCTCAAGTTGCCCACCCTGTACTCCCGCCCCTTCCCCCGATGGTCAAAGGCCACCAAAACACTCTCACAGACCTGCGATGCCACCTCACCGACGAAGTAGGTCTGTAAGTGGGACCCCGTGAAGGGTGCGTCGTCCTCCACGGGGTACTCCGATAGGAGCAGGAGCCTCACCGGGTGATGGCGTCCCGGATCTTCCTTAGGGTAGCTACGGGGTCTTTGGCTTCGGTCACCTCCCTACCCACGATGAGGATATCGTCCTCCTGGAGCCACTTCAGACGCTCCGGAGGGACGGTACGGGCGTGGTCGTCCTTCTTCCTCCTTAGCCTTACCCCCGGAACGACCACGTTGAGCATCTTGAAGTACTTCCTAACGGCGCGGGCCTCCAGGCCACTTACGACCACACCCCAGGCCCTCGCATCCGAGGCCATTCGGCTTAGCTGAATGGCGAGCTTGCGGGGGAACTTGCGGTAGATCTCACGGGCTTCGCTCACGTCAAGGCTGGTCAGGAGGGTAACGGCGACGACGCGGATGTCCGGTCGGGCCTCAACGGCGGCCTCCATCATCTTCTTACCACCGGTGGCGTGGACGGTAACGTACTCCACCTCCGGCAGGTCCCTCACGGTGGTGGCGACCACGGAGGGGATATCGTGGAGCTTCAGGTCCAAGAAGATGCGGACCCCATCGCGCAGGAGGGCGACGACCTCGTCGCGACCTTTCCCCGAGTACAGAGGCAGACCGACCTTAAAGAGGTCGGCCTCTTCCCTAAGCTTCTCTACTAGCGCTCGCGCCTCCTCCCAAGAGTCGGTGTTAAGCGCTACGCATATCTGTGCCATATTCGTACAACCTCCCTTTTAGGTTTATGGTTTCCGCTATAACTTTGAGCGAATTCTCCCCCTTCATCTTCAACTCGTCCCCGTAGAGGATGAAGGCCCCGATGAAGAGTCCCCGGTAGCCGAGGACGGAGACGTATATCCCCCCTAAACTTGACAGGAGGATGTGCCATATTGCGTTCGGGTTCCTCTTGAGCCGCTCAACCTCCACGGGTAGGTCCCTACCCTCCACCTCCCTGCCAGGGGCGAAGAAGGGGACGGATACGGCGAGGGCGACCAGATGGTCCACCTTAACCATACGTTCCCCTTCGTCCGGGAACTGGCCTATGCCTATCCTCTCCACCTTGTCCCCGATCAGACGGAAGGTGTAGAACTCCTCACCGGCTATGAAGACGGAGGCGTAGCTCCGCCCCTTCTGGAGGAAGAAACTCCTGTCCCCAACCTTTCCCTCCTTGATCCGTCGCATCTCCTCCGGAGATATGGGGACGCTCTTCCCTATCCTTATCGCCATCAGGTCCCTCGCCTCGTCGGGCGATATGTCGCGAAGGCGGCCTTTGACGTTGGCCACCTCCATACCCACCAAGAGGGCCAGGGCCTCCTGCCTCGGTATGTACAGCTTGGGGAGGTGGTCCGAGGGGTCTATCGGAGACCTTTGGACTATGGCCTTGTCCCACTCAAACATATGGTGCAGGCTCTTGAAGGTGGCCCCCCAGGTGCTGTCAAGACCTACGATGTTTCCGTCTACCAAGGCAACCTTCACCACCCCGAAGCCCCTTTTCCCCGAAGGGACGAACTGGAGTTTCCCACTCTCCTTACGCTTTATCGCCAGATAGAGGGCAACCACCGGATGCATCTAACCCATCTATTATAATGGCGATTAACGGACTTTTACCAGCCCACCGGGATGTGCGATTATTTTAGGATTTGTGTCTATCTCACCACCACCTGCCTCACGGTACGGTTGCCGACCACCACCCCGTAGACTCCGGGCTTCAGCTTCACGACCACCTCCTCTACCCCCTCGGCTACCACCCTACCATCCACACCTATCACCCTTACCTCACCCCTGCCCCTCACCTTCAGTACCCTCCCCTCCAACCTCACTCCGTACTTACCTTCCCCGGCCTCACCTACCGCCAGATCTCCCCCATTACCGAGGGGATCGTACGTGAAGACTATCTCGTCCAGTATCGGCGTCAGGGTAGAGTCCGCGTTCGCATACAGCTCCACCCTGTACTGCAGGTACCGGAAACTCTCTACCGCAAACGTGTCTGAACCCGGTATGGAGGGGTCGTTCAGGTTCCTGCTTCCACTACCCGTAAAGACGTAAGGCCCTATCCAAGTCGTCCAAGAGGAGCCGTAGCGTGAGGCCCTAACATAAACGTGTATCTCCTTCCCCGGTGCGGAGGGGTTGCAGTTGGAGAAGGAGACCTGCACCTGGAGCCACCTCCTATATACGCCGGCGTCCAAGATGGAGGAGGTGAGGGTGGCCGTAGGCTCGTACTTGAGGACCGTCTTGTACCACCAGAGGCCCTCCTTAGGAGAAGGATACAGCCCGGCCCTAACGAGGATGTCCGGGGAGGCGTCGCTGTTGAGGTCCCCTATCCCTACGCCGAAGTAGTGGCGGGAAGTTATGGAGGGGGAGGTTCGGGTGAAGCCCAGAGAGCCGTCGTTGAGGTAGATGTATATCCTCTGGGCGTTCTGGTCGGCAACGGCTACGTCCAAGTCCCCGTCCGGTTCAAAGTCGGCCACCTGGATTCCCATGGGCCTGTTGGCGGAGTTATCAACGGTTATCCGGGTGAAGCTCATCCCTCCGTCGTTGCGGTAGACGTACACCTTCCCCGTCCTGTCGGTTAGGGCGAGGTCGTAGTCCCCATCGCCGTCCATATCCCCCTTGGCCAGCCCGTATCCGTCCGAGAGGGTGTTGTCTATGACGAGGTGGGTGAAGGAGCCTCCCCCGTCGTTCCGGAAGATGCGGAGGGCGTTGCGGGTGGCCAGCGCTATGTCGTTGTCGCCGTCGTTGTCGTAGTCCCCTATCACCACGTCGTAGGTAGTGCCGAGGCCGGTACCGAGGCCGTGCTTTACCCACCCGCTCCCCGTGTTCTCGTACCACCATAGGCCGCCGGCGAGCCACGTGACGGCTACGTCGTAGTCCCCGTCCCCGTCCAGGTCTCCGGCGTCTATCCCCTCACCCTCGGAGCTGGAACTTATGGCGGGGTCTATCACATGAGTGCTGAAGGTCATGCTCCCGTCGTTCCTGTAGAGGACGACGTCCTTACCCGACGAGGGATGGGAGGCGGCGAAGACGTCCATATCCCCGTCCCTCTGGTAGTCCACGGCCACCACCTCGTCCACGCTCGCTATGTCCGGGTCTATGGTGTGCCTCGTGAAGGAGCCGCATCCGGCGTTCTCGTACCAATAGACAACGTTCGGGCCGGCCTCGTCGGAGACGAGGAGGTCGTTGTCGCCGTCTAAGTCCATATCCACGATGTCGGGGTCGTTGTCCCAACCTCCGATGGAGTTATCCACCGAGTACTCCTCAAGCGTACGGAAGACCCCCCTCAAGCGGAGCTTACCCGGAAACTCGTAGAAGGCGGAGGAGTCGGCCGAGCAGAAGGTGTTCCCCCAGGTTGAGACGGGGCCGCATACCCCCGGCCCCCCCGACCAGTCGCTCTGCGAGACCGATTGAGAGATGAGAAACAGTACCATCAACTGTATATTTTAAGGCAAAATCTTTCCCCGCTCTACGGGTAGCGTTCGGCGTTTGTTTGGAATAATTACAAAAATCCCCCAAAATTCTATCAAATATTTGATATTTTTTTTAAATTTACCCCGAATAATAGGCAAAAATCTAAAAAGTCTTCATCTTACATAAGTGAGTCGGGTTGGGGGTTCGGTACCCATCCCCAACACCGCCGGTGGCTGCCCGTTCTCAAAACCGGTGGAAATGGCGGTACGGTTGAATCCCTGTTAGAATACCCACCCATGCCTTCAGACCTCTACGCCGTAATCTTGGCCGGAGGGCAGTCCAAGCGGATAAAGTCCAAACTCCCGAAGGTCTTCCACAAGGTCTCCGGCCGTATGATGATAGAGTGGGTGATAGAGAGCGCCCTTGAGTTGGAGCCTGTGGAGATACTGATCGTAGGGAACTCCTCCAACCACGCCCTCTTGAGGGAGGTAGCCTCCCGCTACCGTAAGGTCTCCGTGATAGTGCAGGAGGTTCCGAGGGGTACGGGGGACGCCGTTCGCTACGCCGAGGGTCACGTACCCGAAGATGCTATCCTCTACGTCGGGAGCGGGGACGCCCCCCTCATAAGGGGAAGCACCCTAAGGGCGATGTACCGGAGGCTCCTCTCCACTGACGCCGACGCCGTCCTCCTTACGGCCGAGGTCCCGGACCCGACGGGGTACGGTAGGATAATCCGGGAGGGGGACCGCTTCGTCAGGATAGTGGAGCATAAGGACGCGACGGAGGAGGAGAGGGAGATAAGGGAGGTGAACGCCGGGTTCTACATGTTCAGGGCGGGGCCTCTGTTCGCCGGCCTCAAAAGGATAACTCCAAATAACGCACAAAATGAGTACTATTTAACGGATGTTTTCAAATTTTTGCAAAAAATCGTCATACATAGAACGGACAATTGGGAGGAGATCTTGGGCGTGAATACCCGCCGCCAGCTCGCCTTAGTTGAGGGGATAATGCAGCGGAGGATAAAGGGTAGGTGGATGGACGAGGGCATAACCTTCATCCTTCCCGAAACCACCTACGTTGAGTACTCCGTCAAGATAGGCAGGGACACCGTCATATACCCCAACGTCTCCCTCCTCGGAAACACCGTCATAGGGGAGGATTGCGTCATCGGGCCGGGCCGCGTCCTCAAGGACGAGGAGATACCGGACGGGACGGTCCTGCTATGATCAGGCTCGTAGGACTGCCCTTTGAGACGGAGGCCAACTTCCTCCGAGGTGCGGCCCTCGGAGCCTCTCACCTAAGGTGGCATATGTGGGGCATAGACGAGTACAGCCCCCTGCAGAGGGCGAAACTCCCGGAGTACGAGGATGCGGGGGACCTGTGGCTCAACTTTGACCTCCCCCCGAAGGAGAGGCTGGAGCGGATGGAGGACCACCTGAAAGCCCTATTCTCCCGCTACCCACCCCAAAGCCAACCCTACCTCTTCCTCGGCGGGGACCACACCGTAACCTGGGCGACCGCGAGGGCCTTGAGGGGGGCAGTGGGGGAGTTTGCCATCCTCCATTTGGACGCCCACCTTGACCGCTGGGACGACTACGGCGGCAGGTTCTCCCATGCTACGGTTATGAGGAGGCTTGAGGAGGAGGGCTTTACGATCGGGACCTTCGGCTACAGGACGGTCGGCAGTCAGGAGTATATCCCCCGGTACGGTGAGATGTACTCCCTCAAGGGGGTGAAGGGGTTCGTAGAGAGGTACGGGAAGGTCTTCCTATCGTTAGACCTGGACGTCCTTGACCCCTCCGAGTTCCCCTGTGTAAGCAACCCGGAGCCTATGGGCGTAAGGTTCTCCGAGTTGATGGAGGTCCTCCTATCCCTCAAGGGGAAACTCTTAGGGGTGGAGGTGGTGGAGTACCTACCCACGTTGGATACCTCCCACCGTTGCGGGAGCGTCGGGGCGGTCCTCCTTAGGGAGGTGATGATCCTCCTCTCGGCGTCCCAACCGCAGCGTTAGAATATACGCTATGAACGACGTTTATAGGGAAATGGAGGACTCTATGAAAAAGGCCGTAGAGTACCTCAAGCGGGAGCTGTCCAAGATCCAGGTCGGCCGTCCCAACCCCGCCATCCTTGAGGGCGTCAAGGTAGACTACTACGGTCAGAAGGTACCCATCCGCCAGATAGCCGGCATAAACGTCCATCCCCAGGAGAGCGCCCTCGTCGTGCAGCCTTGGGATCCCTCCGCCATAGGCAACATAGAGAACGCCATCCGGGCCGCCAACCTCGGCCTCAACCCCATACGGGAGGGTAAGGTCCTGAAGGTCCCCATCCCCCAGCCTTCGGAGGAGAGGAGGAGGGAGCTCCTGAAGCTCGCCCGACACCTCGCCGAGGAGACCCGCATCCACATCCGGAACGCCCGCCGTGAGGCCATAGAGCAGGTGAGGGAGATGGAGAAGGCCAAGGAGATCACGGAGGACGACCGCTTCCGCGCCGAGAAGGAGATCCAGAAGATAACCGACAGGTACATAGAGCAGGTCAACGAGATACTCAAGAAGAAGGAAAAGGAAATACTTGAAGGGTAAGATCCCGCTACACGTCGGCATCATAATGGATGGCAACGGGCGGTGGGCGCAGAGGAGGGGCCTGCCGCGGGTGATGGGCCACAAGGTGGGGGTGGAGTCCGTAAGGTCCGTAATCAGGGCGGCGAAGAAGGCCGGTGTCAGGTACCTGACGCTCTACACCTTCTCCTCGGAGAACTGGCAGAGGCCGGCCGAGGAGGTGGGGGCGCTGATGTACATGCTGAAGTTGCTCTTGAGGCGGGAGATAAGGAACCTCAACCACCTCGGCGTCCAGGTCAGGGCCATCGGGGAACTCCACCTCCTCCCGCCCGACGTGCGGGAAGTCTTAGACTACGCCATAAAGGAGACGGCCAAGAACGGCGAGCTTATCCTTACCCTCGCCCTCTCCTACGGGGGGAGGAGGGAGATCGTATCCGCCGTCAATCGTGCGATAGAGGCGGGGGTGAGGGAGGTGGACGAGGAGAGTTTCCGCCGGTTCCTCTACGACCCCGACCTCCCTGACGTGGACCTCGTCATAAGGACGGCGGGGGAGTACAGGCTGTCCAATTTCCTGCTGTGGCAGTCGGCCTACGCCGAGCTGTACTTCACGGACACCCTCTGGCCGGACTTCCGCGAAGAGGACTTCTTCAAGGCCCTTGAGGACTACGCCAAGAGGGTTAGGAAGTTTGGGAAGGTTCTCTGACCTCCTCCCACGGGTGGTGGTGGCGGTCGTACTCATCGCCATCCTTGGGGGGAGCCTCTATCTGGGTGGCCTCGCCTTCCGGGTGGTCGTGTACGTGGCCGTCCTCTTGGTGTATTACGAGCTTTACCGCCTCGTCGCTTTCAAGTTCAGCCTCGTCAGCTTCCTCGCCGGGGCGGTGGCCATATCCGCCGCCTTCTGGACGGGGAGCGTCGCCCTAACGGTCGTCCTCCTCGCCGTCTTTGGCCTCGCCAACTACCTAATGGGCTTCTCCGTAAAGGAGGCCTTCACCCTCATATCTGTAGCCGTCTTCATCCTCCTGCCGGCCTACGTCGCCGTTAAGCTCCGGGAGGAGTCCGTTTGGCTCCTCGTCTACGTTATGACGTGCAACTGGTCCTCGGACACCTTTGCGTACTTCTCCGGCAAGCTCTTCGGCAAACACCGGATATTCCCACAGGTTAGCCGGGGAAAGACGCTGGAAGGGTACATCGGTGCTATAGTGGGGAGCGCCCTTGTGGGTGGCGTAATGGGGTACTTCCTCGGATACGACGTCCTTATGTCCGTCCTCGGAGGGGCCTACATCGGCCTCTTCGCACAGATAGGGGACCTCGTGGAGTCTGCCCTGAAGAGGGAGAAGGGGGTAAAGGACTCCGGGAAGCTCCTCCCCGGCCACGGGGGACTCCTGGACAGGGTGGATAGCCTCCTCCTCTCCCTGCCGGCCTTCTGGGTGGTGAGGGACCTCTTCTTCTAAAGACGCCTGTAGAATCGCCGTTATGAAGGTAGCCATAATAACGGGTGGAACGAGAGGTATAGGTCTCGCGACGGCGAGGGTCCTCAAGGGGGAGGGATGGTCCCTAACCCTCGTGAGCAGGAAGCCTCCGGAGAGCCTAAAAGGGGAGTTCCCGGAGGACCTGATCCTCGCCGCCGACGTCTCCAGGCCAGAGGCGGCCCAAGAGGTCGTAAAGGCCACCTACGAGAGGTTCGGCGGAATAGACGCCCTCGTCAACAACGCCGGTATAACCTTGGACAAGCCCCTAATAAGGATAAGCGATAGCGACCTTGAGAGGATCTTCCGAGTGAACCTCTTCTCCGCCTTCCACTTTTCAAAGGCCGTCCTCCGTTATATGAAGCGGGGAGGGGTGATTGTAAACGTCTCCTCCGTCGTTGGCATTACGGGGAACTCGTGGCAAACGGCCTACGCCGCCACCAAGGCCGGACTGATAGCCCTCACCAAGTCCCTGGCTAAGGAGATGGGTAGGAGGAACGTCAGGGTGGTGGCCGTCGCCCCCGGCTTCATAGAGACCAGTATGACCGAGGAGCTGCCCGAAGAGGTCAAGAGGAGGTACATAGAGGGTACGGCCCTCGGTCGTCCGGGCAAACCGGAGGAGGTGGCCAACGTCATAGCCTTCCTCCTCTCCGACCGCGCCTCCTACATCACGGGACAGGTGATGGTGGTCGACGGGGGTTTGATATAGCGGCGGTTCCGCCTATATAATATTCACCGTATGACGAGAAGAGACTTCCTGAAAGGTTTCGTAGGGATGCTCGCTCTCTTGAGCTTCGGTAAGCTCTTCGCCTCTAAGGGTGGGGAGCTGGTCCTCAACGAGACGGGAATGAGGGTCTACCGCGGCTACCTCTCCGGACGGAACGCCGAGCAGATAGCGAGCGACCTCGTGGCCGAGTACGAAGTTAGCTACGAGACGGCCCTCCGTGATACGAAAGAGTTTATCCGTACTCTCCGCTCTATGGGTATTTAGCGGCTGCGTATACTCCTTCGGCGCCGGCCTACCCAAGGGTAAAGATAGGGTCTTCTTCGCTATACCCCGGAACTCTACGGGGTACCCTCTGGTGCAGGATGTCAGTGTAGCGTACGGCTTCCAGATACTGAAGGCCGACGGTCGTTTGAGGCTCACCGACAGCTCTAAAGCCACCATTATCCTGCAGACGGAATTTACCTCCTATACGAAGTCCCCCGACCGCTACGACAACACGGGTAAGGTCATAACCTACCGCCTGAACCTCTCCGGCACCGTCAAGTTCGTAGATAAGGAGACCGGTGAGGACTTCGTCCCCCCCGCCCGGATAGGAGGCACCACCCTGTGGTCCCCCGACAACGAGAGCGAGGAGGAAGCCCTGAAGCGGGCCATGGCCGACTTCTACTCCCAGGCCCTAAGGCACCTCTTCTCCCATCTGGAATGGTAAGCGCCGTAGTCCTCGCCGCGGGTAAGGGGAGGCGGATAGGCCTCCGTAAGCAGTTTGCGAGGGTGGGGGGCCTCTACCTCTACGAGTTGAGCCTGAAGGTCATAAAGGGGGCGGGCATTGAGGACGTCGTCCTCGTCCTGCCGCCGGGGGAGAGGGTTGAGGTGGAGGGAGTCAAGACGGTTGAAGGAGGGGAGGAGAGGATGGATTCGGTCTATAACGGAGTTAAGGCGGCGAAAGGGGAGTTCGTCCTCGTACACGACAGCGCCCGTGCCAACCTATCTCCGGACGTCTTGAAGAGGGTCCTGGAGGCGGAGGGGGACTCCGTCGTTCCCGCCATCCCGTCCCCCGACTCCGTCCTCTACGATGGGAAGTATGCGCACAGGGACAGGGTCCTCCTCGTCCAGACCCCCCAGAAGGTCCGGCGGGACCTTTACCTGAAGGCTTACCTTCGGGCCAAGGGGAAGGGAAAGGTCTATACGGACGAGGGGAGCCTCCTCCTCGGAGAGCTGGGTATAAGGCCGGTGGTGGTTGAGGGGGGCAGGTGGAACTTCAAGGTGACCTATCCGGAGGACTTAACCGTACTAAGGAGGTTGAAGTTGGAAAGGAGGGTTCTCTTCGGGTACGACGTCCATCGCCTCGCCGAGGGGCGTCCCCTCTACCTCGCCGGGGTGAAGGTGGCCGACGACCTCGGAGCCGTTGGCCACTCCGACGGGGATGCCATCCTCCACGCCGTAGCAGACGCCCTCCTCTCCTTCCTCGGATACGGGGACATAGGGACGGTCTTCCCGGACAGCGACGAGAGGTGGAGGGGGGTAAGGAGTACCGTATTCGCCGAGAAGGTCTTAGAACTCCTCCGGGAGAGGGGGATGGCCGTCTCCCGCCTTGACGTAACCGTCATTTTGGAGAGGCCGAAGTTGGGTCCCTTCAGGGAGGATATGATCAGGAGCCTCTCTTCCCTCTTCTCCGTACCCAAGGAGGCCGTATCCCTAAAGGCCAAGTCCGGGAACGGTCTCTACCCCGGTAGGGTGGAGGTCTTCGCCCTGGTTGAGGTTCAGACGATCTCCGGCTTAAAATAGACACCGTGTCCCATCAGATCAGCCGCATTCTCGTGGCCAACAGGGGTGAGATAGCCGTAAGGATCATACAGGCGGCGAGGGAGTTGGGTATAGAGACTATTGCCGTCTACAGCGAGGCGGACGAGGACAGCCTCCACGTTCAACTGGCCGACTACGCCGTCTGCATAGGGGGGCCGTCCCCACAGGAGAGCTACCTCAACGTCCCGAACATAATAGCAGCAGCCGAGGCGTGGGGGGCGGACGCCATCCATCCCGGCTACGGCTTCCTCGCCGAGAACCCCACCTTCGCCCGGATAGTTGAATCCCACGGCCTCGTATTCATAGGACCACGGCCGGAGCATATAGAGTTGATGGGGGACAAGGTGGAGGCGAAACGCATAGCCAAGAGGGCGGGGGTACCCCTCGTGCCGGGGACGGATACGCCCGTTGAGAGCGTAGAGGAGGCCAAGAGGATAGCCGCCGAGATAGGCTACCCCGTACTCCTCAAGGCAGCCGCCGGTGGAGGGGGCAGGGGGATGAGAGTGGTTGAGAGCGAGAGGGAGATGGAGAGCCGGTTCCTCGCGGCTTCATCGGAGGCCGAAGCGGCCTTCGGGGACGGTAGGCTCTACCTTGAGAAGTTCATAATGAGGCCGAAGCACATAGAGGTGCAGGTCTTCGGGGACGAGTACGGGAACGCCACCCACCTGTACGAGAGGGAATGCTCCCTTCAGAGGAGACATCAGAAGGTCTTGGAGGAGGCTCCCAGCCCGTCCATAGGTGAGGAGGAGCGGGAGAGGGTCATAGACTACGCCCTCCGCCTCGTCAGGGAGATAGGCTACAGGAACGCCGGGACGGTGGAGTTCCTCTACGATGGCGAGGGGAACTTCTACTTTATAGAGATGAACACGCGGGTACAGGTGGAGCATCCCGTGACGGAGATGATAACCGGCATAGACGTAATCAAGACCCAGATACTGTTGGCCATGGGGGAGAAACTCCCCTTCAACGGGGACGAGATACCCATAAACGGCCACTCCATAGAGGCCCGCATAAACGCCGAGGATCCGGACAGGGGATTCGCCCCATCGCCGGGGAGGGTGGAACTACTCCACAAGCCCGGAGGCTTCGGTGTGAGGGTAGATTCCCACGTCTACCAAGGGTACGTAATCCCCCCGTACTACGACTCTATGGTCGCCAAGCTCATAACCTGGGGTAGGGACAGGGACGAGGCTATAAGCCGTATGAGGAGGGCGCTGGGCGAGTTCGTCCTTGAGGGTATCAAGACCAACATACCCCTGCATCTGCGCATCCTTGAGCGACGGGAGTTCCTTGAGGGTAAGTTCTACACCGACTCCTTGGAGAGATGGGTCTGATAGTCTCAACCCTTGAGGCCGTGGGCGAGTTCGCCCTCCTCCTTTGGAACACCATCAAGGCCGTCAGGGAGGCCCACCGGAGTCTCGGTGAGATAGTCAGGCAGATAGCCTCCATAGGGTACGGCTCCCTCCTAATAGTGATAGGCAGTTCCACCTTCGTAGGACTCGTTTCGGGAGTCCTCATATCCTACCAGATAAAGGACTACGTCCCCGCCAACATCATTGGCCTTGGGATATGGAAGGGTGTATCAACCGAGTTGGCTCCCGTCCTCACGGCCCTGGTCGTAGCCGGAAGGGTAGGCGGAGGTCTGGCCTCGGAGATAGGCACCATGAGGGTGACGGAGCAGATAGACGCCCTTGAGGTTATGGGGATAAACCCCTACAGGTTCATAGTGCTGCCCCGCCTCATCGCTGGGATGATCTCCATCCCCCTCCTGACCATCGTCGCCACCTTTATAGCCGTCCTGTCCGCTCTCTTCCTCACGGTCTTCGTGTACGGCCTCCCCGCCAACCCCATCCTCAACGGTATAAAGGGGAGCTTCCTACCCAAGGACCTAATAGTCGGCGGCACCAAATCCTTCGTCTTCGGGGCCATCATATCCCTAGTAAGTTGCTACTTCGGGTACTACACCAGAGGGGGAGCGGTGGGGGTGGGACGCTCCGCCATGAACTCCGTCGTGGCTTCCGCGATACTTATACTTGCTGCGGACTTTCTCATATCTATGTACTTCTACTCCTGATGCGGAGACCACCATTAACCGCACATCTGGCAATTTAAACACTTCTACGGATTCATTGATCAGCAAACGGACATAGGAACGGCTCCCAAAGGCTGCATAGACCTTTCAAATCTCGCTGTATCGGGTGTATAATTCTTTCACCATGATTGTGGGAGTGCTAAGTTGGGTTGTGCAACCCGTCCTAAACGACACCGTCTATGTGGGGGACACCTGCCCCGGCACGGCGGTGGATTCGGCTTTGTTGGGGGTGCCGTCGGCGTACGCCTGCGCCGACATAATGCTCGCCTTTGACCTTACCGGCTCCATGAGCGGGGAGCTTTCCTACGCCCAGGCCAACGCTAACGCCATAATGGACTCCCTAATGTCCTCCATACCCGACGTCCGGTTCGGGGTCGCCTCCCACATGGACTATCCGTCGTCTTATAACCATTGTGGCTATTCGTCCTCCTACGGTAGCGGTTCCTGTGGAGACTATCCCTACAGGTTGAACCTCGCCCTCACCTACGACACGGCCGCCGTTCGGGTTGCCGTAAACGCCCTATCTACGGCATGCGGTAGCGATGGTCCAGAGAGCTACGCCCGTCTCCTGTACGAGATGCTGTACGACACGGCTATAGGATGGAGGACGGAGTGCGCCCGTTTCGTCATCTTCTGGCTGGACAACATCCCCCACGCCTGCGACCTCAACGACGCGAGTAGGCCATACTACTACAACACGGGCGTAGACCCCGGTAGGGACGCCTCGGCCGGCACGTCCGACGACATATACTGGTACCCCCTCCTAAGGAGCCTCCGTACCGCCGGTATCCATCCGATCATTATGGTGAGCGCCTCCTACAGCTCCTATCTATCCGCCTGGCAGTACTGGATGGGGGATACCCTCGCCAACGGGATAGCCACCATAAGGGGTAGCGGTATAGCGCGGCAGATAGACTCCATCGTTGGGGCCACCTCCCTCGTGGTGGACTCCCTGTGGCCCGTAGTAAGGGAGACGGCTTACAGGCCTTGGGTCACCTTCACCCCTCCCTACTACACCGGCATAACCCTCACGCCTCCGGAGGACACCTTCTCCTTCGGCATAAACTTCACCGTACCCGCGACGGCTACGCCTGGCCTCCACACCTTCCACATAGACTACTACCGGGACGCCATAAGGGTGGATACGCAGTTGGTAAACCTGTGGGTGTACGACTGTACGGCCTCTTGGGATGATCCGACAGCGGTAGCAGAGAGGAGGGAGAGGTCGCTGTACGTAGCCGGGACCGTCTTGAACGTACCGGAGGGGTACGAGGTGGTGTTCTACTCTGCTGACGGTAAGAGGCTGCTTAAGTTGAGGAGGGGTAAGTACGACCTACGGAGGTACCTCCGTC